>JAHELH010000192.1 GCA_024644285.1 Paracoccaceae bacterium
CCCTTGTTCATCCGCTCGATATAGGCGCGCATTTCCTCGGCCTCCTGCCGGGCGTCGCGCAGGCCGTCCATCGCCGCCTTCAGCTCCGCCTCGGTCTGCGTGACGTGATTCGTCATCTCGGCCTCGCGCTGCTGGAAATAGGTGATCGCCTGGTCGCGCGCCTCTTCGGCCTCGTGCAGCGCCTGGGCCATCTTGTCCAGCTCGCCCATCTCGGATTGCGCGACGCGCGCGAAGCGATGCACCAGCCAATGCGCGAACCATCCCAGGATGAAGGTCACGAAAAGGATGGCGGCGGTGATGGCGATGAATTCTGTTCTATTCATTTTCAGGTCCGGTCTCGGTCTCCTCGGGGGGCGCCTCGTCGCCGTGGTCGTGCCCGTCATGGGCCGCCGCCTCCGCGCTGTCCGCGAACTCGATCAGCGTGAACTCGATGCGCCGGTTGGCCTCGCGGCCCTCCTCGGTGCCGTTGTCGGCGATCGGTACGGTTTCGCCATAGCCGACGGCGCGCAGGTTCGACGTTGGCACGCGCCGCGCGAACAGCGCCTGCAGCACCGAATCGGCGCGCTCCTGCGACAGCCGCTGGTTCATCACCTCGCGGCCCTGGCTGTCGGTGTGCCCGGCGATCTCCATCGGCACGAAGGCGCAGTCGTTCAGCACCTCGGCGATCCGGTCGATGGTGGCGAAGGCCTCGCCGTCCAGATCGCCGGAACCCGGTTCGAAGGTCAGCTTGCGCGCCGTCAGGATCGCGTTGATCGCGTTGACGCATTCCTCGGGCGTGGGCAGGTTCGCCAGCGGGTCCAGCTCTTCGCGATAGGTCACGTCGAGCGAGAAATTCCTGGTCCCGCCCAGCTGCGCGGACAGGATGCGCGAGATCTCGGCCTTGGCCCCGGAATCGCCGCTCGCGCCCTTGATCGCCACGAATTCCGGCTGCACCACCGCCGATCCGTTGTTCAGCAGCGACAGCGCCTCGAGCGCGGTGAGCACGCGCGTGGGCCAGCCCTTGGGCAATTCCGGGTCGATCCGCATCGTGCCCGACACCTCGGCGCCGCTGAACCGCGCCCGCGCAAAGCCCTCGGCCGCGTTGCGCATCGTCTCGCTGCCGATCCGGCCGCGCAGCTGCACCAGCCCCTCGGGGCTGTAGGTGGCGACGAATTCCGGCGGGCCGTCGCTGGCGCCCGTGCCGTCGATTTTGACCGGCTCCGGCAGCACCGATTGCAGCGAGAAGACCTCGGGCAGCGCCGATTCCAGCTCGCCCACGACCCGGTCGAACAGCGCCTGCTCGGTGGTGTCCAGCGCCACCAGCGTGATGTCGGCATCCGAGAAGGTGACCGACCCGCCGCCCAGTTCCGCCAGTGCGCTGATGGCGGCGCTGACCGCGTCGGGCCAGCGCGGGCTCGGCACGCCCAGCCCGAGCGTGCAGTCCGCCTTGCCCGCCAGTCCGGCCTCGGTCGCCGCGGCGAGTATCCGCTCGCGGCCCGTTTCGGTGTGGGCCGAGCAGGCGTCGAACCGGGCGCCGTTGCCGTCGATCAGGAAGCGCAGCGTGAACGGCGTGATCACCGGGCGCGGCGCGCTGAGGTCGAGCTTCAGGTTCAGGCCGGCGGGCTTGGCGCCGTTCAGCGACGCCTCGAGCTTGCGCTTTTCCGCGCCGCTATTGGTGATCGCGGTAATCTCGACCCGGTCTGACGCCACCGAGATCTTGGACCGCGGCAGCTGCGCGAGCGCGTCCAGCGAATAGCTCAGCGCCTCTGCCCAACCCTGCGGCACCGGATATTCGGCGGTTTCCAGCAGATCGGTGACCTCCGCGCCCTCGGAGAGTTCGGATATCCGGCTTGCCACCGCCTCCCGGTCCATCGCGCCGGGCACCAGCCCGATCAGCGATATCCCGTCGTCGTTGCGCAGGATCTCGATGGAAAACCGCGGCGGTTCGAATGGTTCGCCCGGATCCACCTCCATCTGGTCGCGCACCCGCGCCGCGTCGACCACCTGTCCGGCGAGGCTCAGCGCCCGGAACCGCGTGGCCTCGTCCGGGGCGGTGCCCGACAGGATTACCTGCAGGCCGTCGACGCTGACATCGACCCAGTCATGTCCATCGGCGCCGAGGATCCGCGTCACCTGCGATTCGGAGGCCTGCTCGACCTTGCCGACCGCCAGCACCGCGGCAGCGACTGCCAGCAAGGCGGCGGCCAGCATCGCAAGTAACGCAGGGATATACGAGGAAAGGCGCATGGATGTGGCTCGGTCCGTCGCAGTCAGGTGCCCGGCGTTCTTATTGCGTCCCGGGGGCGGCTGCAATCACGCCAGCAGCGCCAGCGCGAGAAACAGCGCAGGGATCAGGCCGGCGTCCCGGTTCGACCGGAAAAGCCGCAGGCAGATCCCGGCATCGTCGATGTCGAGACGGCGCATCTGCCATGCCAGATGCCAGCCGAAGGCCCAGGGACCGCCCAGCGCCAGCGCCAGCGCCAGCACGTTGGCCTGCGGCGCCAGCGCCAGGATGATGGCCATCGCCATCAGCGCGACCGCCGCCGCCATGAACACACCCAGCCAGAACGGCGTGCGCTCGGCGAACAGGCGCGCGGTGGACTTCACCCCGATCAGCGCGTCGTCCTCCTTGTCCTGATGCGCATAGATCGTGTCGTAGAACAGCGTCCAGGCGATCCCCGCCAGGTACAGCAGCACCGGCCCGGCGCTCAGGGATCCGGTCGCCGCCGCCCAGGCCAGCAGCGCGCCCCAGTTGAAGGCCAGCCCCAGGAACACCTGCGGCCACCAGGTGAAGCGCTTGGCGAAGGGGTAGATGCAGACCAGGATCAGCGAGCCCACACCCAGCGCGATGGCGGTCTCGTTGAATGTCAGCAGGATGCCGAAGGCCAGTAGCGTCTGGCCTCCCATCCAGATCGCGGCGTTGCGCACCGAAACCTGCCCCGAGGGGATCGGCCGCGACGCCGTCCGCGCCACCGCCGCGTCGATCTTGCGGTCGGTGATGTCGTTCCAGGTGCAGCCCGCCCCGCGCATCAGGAAGGCGCCCACGGCGCAGCCGGCCATCACCCAGGCCTCGTGCCAGCCGAACCGGTCCAGCGACGCCGCGGCCAGCAGCGCTCCCCACCAGCACGGCAATAGCAACAACCAGGTGCCGATGGGCCGGTCGGCGCGGGAAAGCCGCAGATAGGGCCGCGACCATTCCGGCGCGACCTGGTCGACCCAGTTTCCGCGCACCGCGTCGCTGACCTGTCCTGCCGTCTCTGGCGCTTCGTGCATCTGCCCCTTATCTCTGCCGTCATGGCAGGCTCGAACGTCCGGCTCTATGTAGATCACCCGCTCGGGCAGGGGCAACCGGTGCCCCTGACGCGGGACCAGGCGCATTATCTCTTCGGCGTGATGCGGCTGCAGGATGGCGACGCGCTGGCGGTCTTCAACGGCCGCGACGGCGAATGGCGCGCCACGGTGACCGAGCGCGGCAAGCGCGGCGGCACGCTGACGGCCGAGGCGCAGTCGGCGCCGCAGCTCGACCCGCCCGACCTCTGGCTGCTGTTCGCGCCGATCAAGAAGGCGCGGACCGATTTCATCGTCGAGAAAGCGGCCGAGATGGGCGCCGCCCGGATCATGCCGGTGCAGACCGAGTACACCAATGCCGAACGCATCCGCCGCGACCGGCTGCAGGCCCACGCCATCGAGGCGGCCGAGCAATGCGGCGGCACCTACGTGCCCCCCGTTGACGAATTGCGGAAAATCGATGCGATTCTGGACGATTGGCCACCGGATCGCCGCCTGATCTTCTGCGACGAGGCGCTCGCTGGGGCTCGCCACGCGCTTGCGGATCAACAGGAAAACGGCAAATGGGCGATCCTGATCGGGCCCGAAGGCGGGTTTTCGCCGGCCGAGCGGGATCGCCTATGTTCCAGCCCGTTCGTGTCACAAATTAGTCTAGGTCCAAGAATATTACGCGCTGACACCGCCGTGGTGGCGGCGCTCGCGCTTTGGCAGTCCTTATTGGGTGATTGGAAATGAGCCTGAAAAACTTCATCCGTCCCGAATTGCGGCAGAAGATCTGGCGCTGGCGCGAGGCGATGTTCGGCCTGTTCATGGCGGCATGCGGCATGCTTTGGGTCGTGACCCAGCAGGGCGTCCTGGCCGCCGTCGGCATCTCGCTGGCCATCGTCGGCGCGCTGATCATCTTCGCCGGCATCCAGCGCACCCGGTTCCGGGTGGGCCGCGGCGGGCCCGGCGTGGTCCAGGTCGACGAGCGGCAGGTGACGTATTACGGGCCGCATGACGGCGGCTCTGTCTCGATCGACGCGCTGGAAAGCGTGATGCTGGAGCCCAAGGCGAAGCCCTCGGCCGAGTGGATTCTGAAGGAATCCGGCGGCCAGCCGCTGCACATTCCGGTCAATGCCGAAAACGCAGAGCTTCTGTTCGACGTCTTCGCCGCGCTCGAAGGCATCAAGACCGAGAACATGCTGACCCAGCTGCACGCCGAACCCGAGAAACGCGTGACCATCTGGCAGCAGCCGCCGCGCCAGTTGCATTGACTTCGCGCTGAAATCCCCGCACTTCTGCCGGGCCCCAGGCGGCAGGAGCGCGCGCAATGTCCATCCCCCAAAGCGGCGGCGGGCCGATCGAACGGCACGAGCAACTTGCCGAGTACCTTGCCGCCGGCTGCAAGCCGCGCGAGGACTGGCGCATCGGCACCGAGCACGAGAAGTTCGGATATTCCAAGAACACCCATTTGCCGCTGCCCTATGACGGACCGTGCAGCATCCGCGCGATGCTGGAAGGCCTGCGCGACCGCTTCGGCTGGGCGCCGGTCATGGAGGGCGGCCACATCATCGGGCTGGAGAAGGACGGCGCCAACGTGTCGCTGGAACCCGGCGGCCAGCTGGAACTCAGCGGCGCGCCGCTGGAGAACATCCACCAGACCTGCGACGAGGTGAACGCGCATCTGCGCGAAGTGCAGGAAGTGGCCGACACGATCGGCGCGGGCTTCATCGGCCTTGGCGCCGCGCCGGAATGGACCCACGAGCAGATGCCGCTGATGCCCAAGGGCCGCTACAAGCTGATGGACGCCTATATGGGCCGCGTCGGCACCCACGGGCGGCAGATGATGCGGCGCACCTGCACGGTGCAGGTCAATCTCGACTTCGCGTCCGAGGCCGACATGGTGCAGAAACTGCGCGTGGCCCT
>JAHELH010000010.1 GCA_024644285.1 Paracoccaceae bacterium
CGCCGTGATAGGGGCCGTCGGGCAGCCGCGCGCGCGTCGGCTTGAAGCCGAACAGCCCGCAATTGCTGGCCGGAATGCGCACCGATCCGCCACCGTCCGAGCCATGCGCCGCCGGCACGATTCCCGCCGCCACCGCCGCGCCCGCGCCGCCGGACGAGCCGCCGGGCGTGCGTCCCGGATCCCAGGGATTGCGCGTCGGCGCGCCGTACACCGCCGCCTCGGTCACCGGCCCGATCCCGCTTTCGGGCGCGGCGGTGCGGCCGAAGGTGACCAGCCCGGCGGCGGCGAGCCTTGCATAGATCGCCGAATCGCGTGGGTAACGGGTATTGGCGAACAGCCGCGAGCCGTTATGCGCGGGTATGTCCACCGCCTCGGCGCCGAGATCCTTCAAGAGGAACGGCACCCCGGTCAGCGGACCCTCGGGAAGGCCCGCATCGATCATCCGGCGCGCCGCATCTTCGGACAGAATCACGACCGCCGTCAGCCGGTCGTTGACCGCGCCGACCCGCGCCAGTGCGGCGTCGAGCAGTTCACCCGCCGTGATCTCGCCGCGCGCCACCAGCCCCGCCAGCGCCGTCGCATCGAAGTCCTGATAGCCGTCCATGCCACCGCCCGGTTGCGCCGAAGCTCAGGCTATCCCGGCGGCCGGGCGCGGAAAAGCGCTTTCGGTCAGCCCCCGGCGTAGTCCCGCAGGGTCTTCTCGACGCCCTTGTCCTGCAGGGTCTTCACCGCATCCGAGAATGCCGCCACGAACCCGTCATTGCGTCCCAGATCGCCGTAGACGTCGCGCTGCGCCAGCCAGGCGGCCGGTTCGCCGCCCTGCGCCTTCTGCGCGGCGGCTTGCCGGCTGGCCCATTCGGGGTCGTTGTCGGCGATCTTCTCGCCGGCCTCGGTCTGCCCGGCGCAATAGCGGCACCACAGTGCGGAACTCAGCGCCAGCCCCTCGGGCACCCGGCCGGCATCGAGGTTCTCGGCCACCGACGGCACGATGAATTTCGGCTGCCGGTTCGAGCCGTCAAAGCACAGGCGCGTGATGGTGTCGGCGACGCCGGGATTGGCAAAGCGGTTGCAGATCAGCTCGAGGTATTCGGCGGGGGTAAAGCCCGGCACGTCCGGCACCAGGTGCAGCACGTCGTCGCTCAGGACCTTGCGCAGGTAGGGCAGGACCAATGGCGATTGCATCGCCTCGTGCGCATAGGTGATCCCCAAGAGCGCCGCGGGATAGGCCATGATGGCATGGCCGCCATTGAGGATGCGGATCTTCATCTTCTCGAAATCGTGGATCCGGTCGGTGAACGTCACGCCCACGCGCTCCAGTTCCGGCCGTCCATTGACGAAGGCATCCTCCAGCACCCACTGCTTGAACGGCTCGCAGAACACCGGATAGGCGTCCTTGATGCCGAATTCGCGTTCCAGCGTGCCGCGTTCGCGGTCGCCGGTCGCCGGCGTGATCCGGTCGACCATCCCGTTGGGAAAGCTGACATTGTCCTCGACCCAGGCGGCCAGGCCGGCATCCATGGCGCGCGCCATCTCGGTCAGCGCCATGCGCGCCACGTCGCCGTTGCCCGGCAGGTTGTCGCAGGACATCATCGTGAAGGCGGGCACGCCCTCTGCCTTGCGCCGCTTCAACGCCGCCAGCATCGCGCCGAACACGGTTCCGGGTGCCCCGGGGTTGGCGATGTCGGCGGCGATGGCGGGGTGGGCGGCATCGAAGCGCCCGTTCGCGTCCAGGAAATAGCCGCCCTCGGTCACCGTCAACGACACGATCCGGGTCACCGGGTCTGCCATCGCTGCGACCAGGGCGCCGTTCGCCGGCTCGACCGGCACGAAATCGGTCATCACGCCGACGACCGAGGCCTCCAGCGCCTCGCCATCCACCTGAACGACCGAGTAAAGCCAGTCCTGCCCGGACAGAAGCTCGCGCATCTTGGCGTCCGGCGGCCGCACGCCTGCGCCGCGGATGCCCCAGGCCGGATCGCCGCCCGCGTTCAGCAGATCGTCAAGATAGACCGCCTGGTGCGCCCGGTGAAAATTGCCCAGGCCCACATGCAGGATGCCGGGCTTCACGCCCGACCGGTCATAGCCGGGCTTGGCCACGTTGGCGGGCAGGTCGGACAGGGTCGATTGGGACAGGTCGATGGCCATGCGAATGCTCCTTAAATCAGATTGTTTTCAGCATGCCGCCGTCGACATGGTGGGTGGAGCCCACGACGTAGGCCGCGCGCGGGCTGCACAGAAAGACACAGAAATCGGCGAGTTCGCCCACGCTGCCGAACCGCTTGATCGGCGCGTGTTCGTCGGCAACCTCCTGCAGGTAGCCTTCCCAGCCGTCGCCGGCCAGCTCGCGGGCGGTGTTCTCCCAGTCGGGCGTGCGGATCAGCCCGGGATTGACGGTGTTGACGCGGATATTCTTGCCGATGAACTCGGTCGACAGGCATTTGCCGAACATCATCAGCGCCGACTTGGTGACGTTGTAGATCGGCTCGTACCACAGCGGCTGCACGGCGCAGATCGAGGCGTTCAGCAGGATCGCGCCGCCGCCCTTGGCTTCCATCTGCGGGGCCAGGCCGCGCGACAGCCGCACCGCGGCCATCACGTGCAGGTCCCAGTAATGCTGCCACTTGTCGTCGGGGGCCTCCATCACCGTCTCGTTCGAGCCGGTGCCGGCATTGGAGACGAAGATGTCCGCGCCGCCCGCGTCCCGCGCCGCGGCGATCACCGCGTCGCAGCCCCCGGCAGTCGCGACGTCCGCCTCGGCGGTGGCGACCTTGACGCCGTGATCCTGCACGATGCTTCTGGCGGCGTCTTCCAGGGCTTCGGACCCGCGCGCCGCCAGCACCAGGTTCGCGCCCTCGGCGGCGAAGGCGCGGGCGATGCCCAGACCGATGCCCCTGGACCCTCCGGTGATCACTGCGGTCTTGCCGGTCAGCCCGAGGTCCATCTCAGCTCATCCACTGTCCGCCGTCGACGTTGTAGGTCTGGGCCACGATGTAATCGGCCTCGGCGCTCGCCAGGAACACCGCCATGCCGGTCAGGTCCTCGGCGGTGCCCATGCGGCCGTAGGGGACGCTTTCGCCGACTTCCTTCTTCTTCTGGCCCGGCGCCTTGCCCTCGTACTTGGCAAAGAAGGCGTCGACCCCGTCCCAGTGCTCGCCATCGACCACGCCGGGAGAGATGGCGTTCACGTTGATCCCATGCGGGATCAGGTTCAGCCCGGCCGATTGCGTCAGCGAGATCACCGCGGCCTTGGTGGCGCAATAGACCGCGACCAGCGGCTCGCCCCGGCGTCCCGCCTGGCTGGCCATGTTGATGATCTTGCCGCCCTTGCCCTGGGCGATCATCTGCTTGGCCGCCGCCTGCATGGTGAACAGCGTGCCGGCGACATTGATATTGAACACCCGTTCATAATCCTCGCGGGCGATCTCGACGATGGGAGCGGCGGTGAACAGCGCGGCATTGTTGATCAGGATATCCAGCGCACCGGTCCGGGCGATCACCGCCGCGACGGCCGCGTCGATGCTGTCCTGACGGGTCACGTCCATTTCAACCGCAAAGGCGGCATCACCGATCCGCTCGGCGGTCTCGCGGGCGCGGGCGATGTCGATATCGCCGATGGCGACGCTGGCGCCCTCGCGCACGTATGCCTCGGCAAAGGCCGCGCCGATGCCGCGCGCGGCCCCGGTGATCAGTGCGGTTTTGCCGCCGAGGCGGTTCATGCGATGCGCAGGCCCTGCGCGTCGAATTTGTGAAGGTGTTCGAGTTGCGGCGTCAGATAGACCGTGTCGCCATGCTTCACGTCAACCTCGCCCCCGGCACGCACGGTCAGCGGGTCGCAGCCCGGGATACCGTGGATATGCATGAATGTGTCCGAGCCAAGGTGCTCTGCCACGCCGACAGTGCCTTGCCAGTCGCCCTCGGTCTTCGAGATGCTGATGTGTTCAGGGCGGATGCCGATGGTCGTCGCGCCATGCTTGGCGGCCTCGGGGCCTTCCAACTGGTTCATCTTGGGCGAGCCGATGAAGCCGCCAACGAACTTGTTGCGCGGCGCGCGGTAGAGTTCGAGCGGAGAGCCAACCTGCTCGATCACGCCGGCCCGCAGCACCACGATCTTGTCGGCCATCGTCATGGCCTCGACCTGGTCGTGGGTGACGTAGATCATCGTCGTATCGAGTTTCTTGTGCAGCTCCGAGATTTCCATGCGCATTCCAACGCGCAGCGCCGCGTCAAGGTTCGACAACGGCTCGTCGAACAGGAAGGCCGCGGGTTCGCGCACGATGGCTCGGCCGATCGCGACCCGCTGACGCTGGCCGCCGGAAAGCTGACCGGGGCGGCGATCGAGGTAGTCGGTGAGGTTCAGCGCCGCCGCTGCATTGGCGATGCGCTTTTCCTGCTCTTCTTGCGGCATCTTCGCCATCTTCATCGGAAAGGCGATATTCTTGCGCACCGACATGTGCGGATAAAGCGCATAGGACTGGAACACCATCGCCAGGCCGCGCTTGGCTGGCGGCAGGCCGGTGGCATCCTTGCCGTCGATCTCGATATTGCCCGAGGTGGTATCCTCTAGCCCCGCGATCAGGCGCAGCAGGGTGGACTTGCCGCAGCCCGAGGGACCGACGAAGACCACGAACTCGCCGTCGTCGATGACGAGGTCCAGCGGCGGAATGACAACCACGTCGCCGAAGGCTTTCTTGACCTGTTTTAGCTGAATGCGTCCCATGTTTCGTTCCTTATTTCACTGCGCCGAAGGTCAGGCCGCGGACAAGTTGTTTCTGGCTGAACCAGCCCATGATCAGGATCGGTGCGATTGCCATGGTGCTGGCAGCACTGAGCTTGGCATAGAACAGGCCTTCCGGACTGGAGTAACTGGCGATAAAGGCCGTCAACGGGGCCGCCTTGGCGGCGGTCAGGTTCAGCGTCCAGAATGCCTCGTTCCAGGCCAGGATAAAGTTCAGCAGCAGGGTCGAGGCGATGCCGGGCACCGCCATCGGCGTCAGCACGTAGAGGAGTTCATCCTTCAGGCTGGCTCCGTCCATCCGGGAGGCTTCCAGGATCTCGCCCGGAATTTCGCGGAAATAAGTGTAGAGCATCCAGACGATGATCGGCAGGTTGATCAACATCAGCACGATGGTCAGACCAAACTTGGTATCCAGCAATCCCAGTTTGATGAAGATCAGGTAGATCGGATAAAGCACACCGACCGCAGGCAGCATTTTGGTCGAGAGCATCCACAGCAGGATGTCCTTGGTGCGCCTGGAGGGCACAAAGGCCATCGACCAGGCGGCCGGGATCGCGATGATCAGGCCCAGAAGGGTCGAGCCGCCGGCGATGAAGATCGAGTTCCACAGGAACAGACCGTAATTCGACCGCTCCATCACATCGGTATAGTTCTGCAGCGTCCAGTCGAAGAACAGGACCACGGGCGGATCGGCGATTGCCGTGGCCTCTGTCTTGAAGCTGGTCAGGAACGTCCAGAGGATCGGAAAGAAGATCAGGATACCGATCGTCCAGGCAGCAACGGTGTTGAGGATCTTGCGGTTGTTGGTGACGGCACGGGCCATAATGTTATCTCCTCATGCGTCCAGGTTTTTGCCGACAATGCGCATCAGGAAGATGGCAATGATGTTGGCCAGGATCACGGCGTAGATACCCCCGGCGCTGCCTAAGCCGACATTCTGACTTTCCAGCACACGCTGATAGATCAGATACGTCAGCGTTCGGGTGCCGAATGCACCGCCGGTGGTCACGAAAATCTCGGCGAAGATGCCCAGAAGAAAGATCGTCTGGATCAGCAGCACGATTGTGATGGCGCGGCCCAGGTGCGGCAGAATGATATAGATGAAGCGCGCGTGGAACGGCGCGCCGTCCATCTCGGAGGCTTCCAGCTGCGAGCTGTCCAGCGACTGGATCGCGGTCAGCAGGATCAAAGTTGCGAACGGCAGCCACTGCCAGGACACGATTATGATCAGCGAGGGCAGCGAAGCCTGACTGAGCCATTCAACTGGTGCCGCCCCAAAGAATTTCCAGATATGGGCGAACAGCCCGTTTACCGGGTCCATGAACATGTTCTTCCAGACCAGTGCCGACACGGTGGGCATCACGAAGAACGGCGCGATCACCAGGATGCGGACGATACCCTGGCCCCACATCGGCTGATCCAGCAGCATGGCCAGCCAAATACCCAGCCCAATAGTGATGATCAGCACGCCGCCGACGATGATAAGAGTGGTCAGAACGCTCGGCCAGAAGGCACTTGACGTCACAAAACGGACGTAATTCTCAAACCCGACCCAGCCCTGATCGCCACCGCGCAGCGGCAGAAATCTTTTGAACGAGAAGTAGAGAGTCATGGAAAGCGGTACAAGCATCCAGCCCAGAAGCAGGATTACGGCGGGTGCCAACATGAAGCGGGCAGCGGAGCGGGAGCTTTGCGTGGCCATGACGTGTCTCCTTAATGGGCACAAATCTGCTGCCAGGAACGGCTGTCACTTGGAAATAGGGAGCCGGGGGGCGGGTGAACCCGCCCCCCGGCTTGGGAGGATGCCTCAGTAACCCGCGGCTTCCATTTCGTCAGTTACGAGAGTCTGCGCTTTTTCCAGCGCTTCTTCCGGTGTTTGCTGACCCGCCAGCATGGCCGAGAATTCCTGGCCCGCGGAAGTGCCGATGCCCGCCCATTCCGGGATCGCGACATACTGGATGCCGACATAAGGAACATCGCCGACCGTCGGGTTGTTCGGATCGGCGGCCTTGATCGATTCCAGCGTCATCGCCGCGAACGGCACCTTCTGGTACTCGGCGTTCTCGTAAAGCGAGGTGCGCGAGCCCGGCGGCACGTTCGCCCAGCCTTCCTTCTCGGCGACCAGCTCCAGATAGTCCTTGGACGTGGCCCAAGCGACGAACTTCTTGGCGGCCTCTTCAGCATCGGTTCCGGCGGGGATCGCCAGAGCCCAGGCCCAAAGCCAGTTGGCCCGCTTGCCCTTGCCGGTGTCGGGTGCCAGAGCGAAGCCCACCTTGTCGGCGACGGTCGAGTCGGTCGGATTGGTCACGAAGGACGCGGCCACGGTCGCGTCGATCCACATGCCGCACTTGCCTTGCTGGAACAGCGACAGGTTCTCGTTGAAGCCGTTGGTCGAGGCGCCCGGAGGGCCGGCATCCTGCATCAGGTTGTAGTAGAAGGTGACGGCCTCCTTCCATTCCGGCGTGTCGAGCTGCGGCTTCCAGTTCTCGTCGAACCAGCGTGCGCCAAAGCTGTTGGCGACCGTGGTGATGAACGCCATGTTCTCGCCCCAGCCGGCCTTGCCGCGCAGGCAGATGCCGTAGATTTCATTCTCTTTGTCGGTCATCGCACGGGCGGCTTCGGCGATGAAGTCCCAGGTCGGGGCCTGCGGCATTTCCATGCCGGCCTTTTCCATCAGGTCGGTGCGATACATCACCATCGAGCTTTCGCCGTAGAACGGCGCGCCGTAAAGCTTGCCGTCATAGCTGAGCCCCGCACGCATCGCCGGCAGGATATCATCGGCGTCGTAGTCCGCGCCCAGGTCGTCAAGCGGCACCAACCAGTCGTTGGCCGCCCAGATCGGGGTTTCGTACATGCCGATGGTCAGCACGTCGAACTGGCCGCCGCCCGCGGCGATGTCCTGGGTCACGCGCTGGCGCAGCACGTTCTCTTCCAGGGTCACCCATTCCAGGTTGATGTCGGGATGCTTCGCGTTGAAGTCCTCGGTCAGACCCTGCATCCGGATCATGTCGCCGTTGTTCACGGTGGCGATGGTCACCGTGGTGGCGTGGCTCGCGGCGAAAGCGCCGGTCGCCGTAGCCAGCGCCAGCGCACTGGCCGCAATAAATGCGTTCTTAGGTTGCATCCAGATTCCTCCCTTTGGTGCAATTTACCTTTCGTGAGGCTATGGCAGGTGCCTGCGCTGAGTCAATAAATAATTTACGCGCGTAAAAATAAGGCAGATCTGTTCAGGCGGACTCTCGCATAACCAACGTGCCTTCAAACAGAATTTCCTCGCGGGCCGCATTTCGCTCGCCGCTGACGATCAGGTTAAAGGCCAGTTCGGCGCTGCGATTCGAGATCGAAGCGTAGTCCTGCGACACGGTGGTCAGCTTGGGGCAGGTGAATCGTGCGAACGGGTGGTCGTCGTGACCGGCGATGCGCATCGCCGATCCCGGCCCGCGGCCGACGCGCAACCCCTTCTCGAAGGCGGCGGCCAGCAGGCCGATGGCCAGCCGGTCATTGCTGCACAGGATCGTGTTGGAGCGGAAGCGCCGCTCCTCGATGCATTTCAGGCCGCCGCGATAGCCGATCTCCTCGAAATCCCAGTTTTCGCCGGACACGCGGATCACGTCCGGCTCGTGCCCCAGCCGTTCCATCGTCTCGCGATAGGCGCGCCGGCGCTTGTTGGCGTTCGGGTTCAGGGCCGGCATCTCGAAGAAACTCGGCGGCTCGCTGGATCGGCAGAGATACTCCACCATCAGCGGAATGCTCTGAAAATTGTTCGATCCGACAAAAGCTTCGCCGATGCCCTCGATATTGCTGTCGAACAGGACGGTGGGCACATCCTCGCAGAACTTGGCGACGAAATCCTGGTCCGACCGGCGCCCCAGCGGCGCCAGCAGCACGCCCGCCGGCCGCATCGAGCGGATGCTGTCCAACACCACCTTCTCGAAATCCCGGTCGCCGTGCGAGCTGAACAGAAGCGGCTTGAACCCGGCCTCGATACAGCGCCGTTCGATGTTGCGCGCCATCTCGGTAAAGAATGGGTCGGCAAGGTAGGGCACGACGATGCCGATATGCTTCGTCAACCGTCGGTTCTGGTTCATTGCATAGAGGTTCGGACGGAACTCGTGCTTTTCCAGCGCGCTTTCGATCTTGCTGCGCGTCGCCGGGCGCACGCTGTCGGGGTCGTTGAAGTACTTCGAGATGGTCGGCCGCGAAATACCCGCAGCCGTCGCGAACTCCTCCATTGTCTTCGGATTGCGCACCATCACAGCTTAAGCGCCCGATGATTCGGGCCGTCATCTCCCTTGTTTGCGCGCGTAAAAGTACTTGTAGACTAGCGCCAATTTTTGTCGCGCGTCAAGGAAAGGCGCCGTTGCGCCCGGAAAGCCCTGGCAGACAAGCGCGTGGACCGGCCCCGAAAGGCCCGTTCTAGCCCTGGAAGTTGCGGCTTTCCTTGACCTGGTCCCAGGCCCAGACGACTTCCTGCAGCTGTTCCTCGTGGCCGCGGTCGCCGCCGTTCATGTCGGGATGCAGGATCTTGATCAGCGCCTTGTAGGCCTTGCGGATTTCGGCCTTGGTCCAGTGATCCTTGGCGTCGAGGATATCCAGCGCCCGGCGCTCGGTCGGCGGCAGCTTGCGCGTTCCGGTGATCGACTTGCCGGGATTGCGCGTCGCGTTCTCGCCCAGCACCTGGTGCGGGTCGTCGATGCCCAGCCGCTGCCAGGCCCGCTGCTCGTCGCGGGACTTGAACGGCTTGGTCTCGCGGCCCCAGACCCGATCCTTGTCGACCTGCTCCTGAAACTCCTCCTCGGTGGTGCCGTTGAAGAAGTTCCACTTCAGGTTGTACTCGCGCACATGCTCCTTGCAGAACCACAGGTATTCATCAAGATGATCTGGCGATTTCGGCGCGCGGTACTTGCCCGCCTCCTCGCAGCCCGGATGCTCGCAGACCCGTGTCGAGGTGTCGAAGGCGCCCGACATGCCACGCTTGCCGCGCGTGCGTTTCTTCTTGTCGGAGGAAACGCGAAGATCGAAACCGAAGGGGTCTGGTTTGGTCATGCTGCCTGCCTATTCGACTCGGACCAGCGAGTTTAAGGGTTTTGCGCCGAGAGAAAAGAGGGAGAGGACAGAAATGCCGGTTCGGGACGAGATTGAAACGCGCCTGCAACAGGCATTTTCACCGCGCAGGCTCGAAGTTGTGAACGAAAGTCACCTGCATGCGGGCCATGCCGGCAGCCCCGGCACCGGAGAGAGCCATTTCCGCGTCGCGATCGCTGCGCCCGCCTTCGCGACGCTCAGCCGGATCGAACGGCACCGGGCGGTGCACGCGGCCCTTGGCCCGGACCTGATGGCGCGGATTCACGCCCTGGCCCTGCAGATCGAGGGCTGAGCCCCGGCTTACGGCGCCGCGACGTTGGGCGCAGAGACCGGCTTGCCGCCGTCGCCGGCATTGGGCGCGCCGACGCGGGGCGCCTTGCCCTCGGGGGTGTGCTGGGTCGTGGCCCGCAGGGCGGGCGCTGCCTGCTCGGTCACCATGGACCGGAACGGCGGCACATAGGGCGTGTCGTCCGTTTTGGGGACGACTTCTTGGGTAGGTTCCTCAGCCGGTGCGTCGGCTGCCGCGGCCCGATGCACTGCGGGCGCGTCCGGTTCCGGCTGCTTTTCGATCTGCGCCACCACGTCGGCGGCCAGTTTCGGCGCCTCGGTGGGCGTGCGGACCGACATCTCCACCGGCTCGTCGGCGATTTCGCGTCGGAACACCAGCACGTTCTGGAACACCGTGGTCCTGCGGGTCAGCCCGGCGCGTTCCTCGCAGGGCAGGGTGTCGGCGCGCTGGTATTCCCAGCCATCGCGGCCCAGGCCGTTCATGATCTCGGCCAGCGAGGCCGCGAATTTCGCTTCGGTCCCGCGCACGCCCTTGATCCTGGACGGCTTCTTCGGCGCTGGAATGACCTTGTACTCATACCCCGGCATGAGGCTCCCCCGTTTCGCTGCAGCGGCCGCCAACCTACGCCAGTCCGCCGAAAAATCCAACCCTCGACGCAGCAGGCGCCCCCATGTCCCGGCCAAGAAGCCTCGCATCGTCATTGCATTGGCGCGAGGCGGACCTCGCAGGTGTCTCCTGTGTCGAGGCCGGCCGCCCGGCATTGCGGCTCGGTCAGGTTGAAGAAGAACGCGTCCGATCCCTTGCCCCAGGGCCGGACGTTGCGCGGGAACGGGGCGGAGCCGTTCAGGCTGACCTCGGCGGCGAAGGCCCGGGTCTGGCCGGGCAGGTACCGCGCCTTGACCACGACATAGCGCGGCAGGTCGGGCCGCTTGCGCAGGATCGTCGCGGTGAAGGTGATTGCGGTCGCGCTCATGGTTCGTCCCGGTCCGTGATTGCCTGCCCCTGTGTCCCCAGTCGAAGGCGATGGCAGTATGATTACCGGGCTCGGCGACGCTGCCGCCAGTCGCGCCCGGCCCGTCGCTGGCCCGTCGGGGCGGCCCGGGCACACGGCATGTCCGCGGCGCGTCTCAGACCCGCAGCGGGTCGGCCTTGGCCAGCTTGTCAAAGGCCGCGAGGCTGCGCAGCAGGGCGGGCATCCGGTCGAGCGGGATCATGTTCGGCCCGTCCGAGGGCGCGCGGTCGGGGTCTTCGTGGGTCTCGATGAACACCGCGGCGATCCCCAGCGAGACCGCCGCCCGCGCCATCACCGGCGCGAATTCACGCTGGCCGCCGGACGCGCCGCCCAGGCCGCCGGGCTGCTGCACCGAGTGCGTCGCGTCCATCACCACCGGGTAGCCGGTGCGCGCCATCTGCGGCAGGCTGCGCATGTCGGCCACCAGCGTGTTGTAGCCGAACGTCGTGCCGCGCTCGGTCAGGAGGATCCGCTTGTTGCCGGTGCTCTCGATCTTGGCGATCACGTTGGGCATGTCCCAGGGCGCCAGGAACTGACCCTTCTTGACGTTGATCGCCGCGCCGGTCTCGCCGGCGGCCAGCAAGAGGTCGGTCTGCCGGCACAAAAACGCGGGGATCTGCAGCACGTCGACCGCCTGCGCCGCCGGGGCGCAATGGTCGGGCAGGTGCACGTCGGTCAGGGCCGGCACGCCGACCGCGCGGCGCAGATCGTCCAGAACCTTGAGCCCCCCCTCCAATCCCACGCCGCGCTTGCCGGACACCGAGGTGCGGTTGGCCTTGTCGTAGGATGCCTTGAAGATATAGCCCAGGCCCGCCGCGGCGCAGGCTTCGGCCATGCGTCCGGCGATCATCTGGGCGTGGTCCGCGGTTTCCAGCTGGCACGGACCCGCAATGACCGTCAGCGGCCGGTCGTTGCCGACGGACAGCGCGCCTATCCGCACCTCGGTCATCTCAGCTCGAGACCTGTTCGCGCAGGATCGACGCGGTCAGCGAGACCATCAGGTAGATGCCGCCGAAGATCAGGAAGGCCAGCACGGTGTTCTCGAAGGCGCGGGGATAGGTCGCCTCGTCCGGCGCGATGGGGTTGACTGCCATCGACAGGTACCGGGTCTGGCGGTTGGCCTCGATCCGCGCGGTCTCCATCTGCTGCAGCGCCTGAGTCATCAGAAGCTGCCGGGTCTGCAGGTCGGTCTCGGCCAGCCGCAGTTCGCCGCTGATCCGCGCGAGGCTGCCGTTGGTCGCGGTGCTGTTTGTCAGCTGGCCGCGCAACTCGGCGATCAGCGCCTCCAGCCGGCGCAGGTCGCCGCGCACCCCGTCGACGCGCGCCTGGTTGGGCCGGCGGTTGTCGAGAAGCTGCTGCAATTGCAGGCGCTTTTCCTGCAGCTGGGTCTCGAAGGCGGTGATCTGGGTCATCAGCGCCTGGCTTTCGGTCATCGGGTCCAGCACGCCCAAACGCTCCTGCAACTCCAACACCCGGCCCTGGGCGTCGACCATCTTCCGCTCGGCCTGGTTGAAGCTTTCCAGCGCGCCCGCCATCTGGTCGGCGCGCAGCCGCTGGGTCAGGTTGTCGACCTGTTCCTCTGCGTAGGAGATCAGTTTTTTCGAGAATTGCTCGGACACCAGCGGATCCGCCGCGACGACCTCCATCTTGATGATGCCCTCGGTCGGGTCGTAGCTGATCTTCACGTTCTTTTTGAAGATCTTGTGGGCGTCGTCCTTGGTGGCGTCGGCGTCCAGCCGCTGCAGCGGGTCGATCCCGGGGGCGCTGAAATGCGCCCGGAATCCCACGTCCCGGTCGAGCCGCAGCATTGCGTCCATGGACTGCAGATAGCCCTGCACCGCGATGCTGTCCTGCGCGGTGGCGAAGGAGGTGCCCGAGAACATGCTGGACAGGCCCGCGCCGGCCGCGCCGAGGCTGGGCTGGGCCTGCTGGATCACGAATTCCGACTTGGTGGCGTACATCGGCGTGGCGACGCGGAAATAGTACCAGCCCGCGATGAAGGTCGGCAGCAGGACGAAGAAGGCCAGCCGCGCGGCCAGTTGCACCAGCTTGCGGCGCCGCCGCTTGACGATGTCGCGCTGCATCTGGACGATCTCGCGCGCCCGCGCATCCTCCGGCCGCAGCTCGGTCGAGGGCAGGTTCGGCGTGCGCGGCACCGTCTGCGGCACGCCATATCGCGCCCGGTCGACCTCGGACGGCGTGGGGACCACCAGCTCCAGCGTGTTGGCCCGGCTGAACGGATCGATGCCCTTCTGCCGCAACAGCCGCACCGCGTCGAAATCCGAGATCGGCGTCAGCCCGTGCTTCTGCGCCACCCGCCGCGCCAAACGCAGCTGGCGCCCCGTCAGCCCTTCCTTGCGGATGTCGGCGATGGCGTTCTCGGCCGCGACCTCGTCGGGTTCGGCGACGTTCGGGCCGTGGGCTGTCGGGAACTTGCTGTCGCCAAAGCCGTCGTCGGCATTGTCGAAAAGCTGCTCCTGCGGCGCCCGGTCATCCGCACCAGCCGGCGCACCGCCTTCCGCACGGCGCGCATCGCCGGCCAGCGGCGTGTTCCGGCGGATGCGGAATTTCTTAGCCTTGGGTGTCGTATTCATAAAGAGCCTTCGCTTCGTCCAAGGTATCGAACATATGCAGCTGTCCGTCACGCAAAACCGCCGCCGAGCGGCAGAACTTTTCCAAGGTGCGCGGCTGATGCGACACCACGATGATGGTCGAATCCTCCAGCCGTTCGCGCAGGATGGCGCCCGCCTTCTTGTTGAATTCGACGTCGGTGGTCGAGGGCATGCCCTCGTCGATCAGGTAGATGTCGAATTCCAGCGCCAGCAGCAGGGCGAAATTCAGCCGCGACTTCATCCCGTTGCTGTAGGTGCCGACCGGCATGTCGAAATATTCGTCGAGGTTGCAGAGCCAGCGGCAGAACGCCTCGACATAGTCGGGGTCGAGGCCGTAAAGCCGGGCGATGTAGCGGCTGTTCTCCTTCGCGTTGTGCTTGGACACCACGCCGCCCATGAAGCCCAGCGGAAACGAGATCCGGCAGCCGCGCCGGATCGCGCCCTCGTCGGGCTTCTCCAGCCCCGCCATCATGTTGACCAGCGTCGTCTTGCCGGTGCCGTTCGGCGCCAGGATGCCCAGCGAATTGCCAAGCTCCACACGGAAGGACGCGCGGTCAAGGATTACCTTGCGCTGCTGGCCCGTCCAGAAGGACTTGCTGACATTCTCGAATTCCAGCACCCGTGCGGTTCCTGCTTTGCCCTTGGTTCGGCCTGAATTCTGCGTCAAGCCTGTTTACCAAGCCCTAACGGCGCCGAAACGGCGCCGTCGGCGAGGATTTTCGTTTGTTATGAGGCTCCGTGGCCCCTTGGTGCAACAGATAACCGGCCAATGCGGCGGTTTTTGGGCGGCAGAATTGGGAATCCCCCGTGCCGCGTGCGGCCAGCCTCGCCGAATGCCGCGCCGGCCCGGCGGGGGGCCGGATCCAAAAAAAGTGCGCGCTGGGGGTTTTGAATCGGTTTCGGGAACGGTTACAAATCTTTAAGCGCGCGCCGGCCCGCTGCGGGAAACCGCCAAGGATCGCCCGCCGAAGGGGCGCAGAAGCCGGCCGCCAGAGGGGGATGTGAATCGCATGAGGCTTATGGGAAGCGCCGTTCTTCTCTTCTCGCTCTGGCTTTTGATGTCGGGGATATACAAGCCCCTGGTGATAGGTCTCGGCGCGGCCTCGGTGCTGCTGGCGCTCTACATGACGCGCCGGATGGATGCGGTGGACGACGCGCATCTGAACCTCGAACTGAAACCGCTGGGCTTTGTCGGCTATCTGGGCTGGCTGCTGGTCGAGATCGCCAAGGCGAACTGGGCGGTCACCAGGATCGTGCTGTCGCCGTCGATGCCCTTGCGCCAGCACCTGTTCGTGGTGCCGAATTCCCAGCGGACGGACGTCGGGCAGGTGATCTTCGCCAATTCCATCACCCTGACGCCGGGCACGATCACCGTCGAGACCGAAAAGGATCACTTCCTGGTCCACGCGGCGGCCTTCGGCGACACCACGATGGACGAGCTGGCCGACATGGACCGCCGCGTCGCGGCGACCGAGCAGGGGGGATGACGTGATGTTCGTCGTCGCCACCATCGCGATCTTTCTGTCGATGATCCTGCTGCTGATCCGCCTGTTCGCCGGGCCGACCCTGTATGACCGGGTGCTCGCGGTGAACATCTTCGGCACGCTGACGGTGCTTTTGATCGGGGTCGTGGGCTTTCTGACCGAGCGGCCGGATTTCCTTGATATCGCCTTGCTTTACGCGCTGATCAATTTCGTCGGCACCATCGCGATCCTGAAATTCTTCCGCTACCGGGCCATCGGCGACACGCCGCGGCCGCAGCCCGATGCAGAGGCCGATTGATGGGCGCCTGGGACCTTTTCGTCGAGATCGTCAGCTGGGCGCTGATCCTGTCGGGCAGCTTCTTCACCCTTGCGGGCGCGCTGGGCATCTACCGGTTCCCCGATTTCTGGGCGCGGCTGCACGCCGCATCGGTTCTGGACAGCGCCGGGATGATCCTGCTGCTGGCGGGCATGTGCGTGCAATCGGGGTTCACCCTGGTCACCGTCAAGCTGATCATCATCGGCATTTTCCTGTTCATCACCGGCCCGACCGCCACCCATTCGGTGGCCAATGCCGCGCTGACCTCTGGTGCGCGGCCGACCGAGGCGCCGGGGCTGGTGGGCGCGATTCCGGGGCCGCCGGGCACGCTTGATCCCGAGGCGGACGACGAAGACACCGCGCGGGAGGCGCAGACGTCATAGAAACCTTCATCACCATCACCCTGTTTCTGATGCTGGTCGTGACCGCGCTGGCGGTGGTGCGCACCCGCAGCCTGTTCGCCGTGGTGATGCTGTCGGGGGTGTTCAGCCTGCTCTCGGCGCTGCTGTTCGTGACGATGGACGCGGTCGACGTGGCGTTCACCGAGGCTGCGGTGGGGGCCGGCATCTCGACGGTGCTGCTGCTCGGCACCCTGGCGCTGACATCGCGCTACGAGCGCACCGCGCGCCAGTCGCCGCTGGTGCCCGTCGCGGTGGTCCTGGTAACCGGCGCGGCGCTGTTCTACGGCACGCTCGACATGCCGAATTTCGGCGACCCGGCGGCGCCGGCCAGCAATCACGTCTATCCGGACTACATCGCGCGTTCGGTCGACCAGATCGACGTGCCCAACATCGTTACCGCGATCCTGGCCAGCTACCGCGGCTTCGACACGCTGGGCGAGGTGGCCGTGGTGTTCACCGCCGGAGTCGGCGTTCTGCTTCTGATTTCGGGTCTGCGCCGGCGCCGCAAGGGCGGGTCGAAGGCCAAGCAGGAAGGGCCGCGGGCATGATGCACCACCACCTGATCCTGCGCGTGGTCACCAAGCTGCTGGTCGGCACGATCATCCTGTTCGCGCTCTACGTCCAGTTCCACGGCGATTTCTCGCCCGGCGGCGGGTTCCAGGCGGGCGTGATCATGGCGGTGGCCTTCATCCTTTACGGCATCGTCTTCCGGCTGGAGAAGGTGCAGCGCGTCCTGCCGCCCTGGGTGGTGCACAAGCTGATGGCGCTGGGCGTGCTGATCTATGCCGGCACAGGCATCCTGAGCTTCTTTCTGGGCTACAACTACCTCGATTACGGCGCGTTCAGCCCCGACCACCCGTCGCACGGCCAGCACTGGGGCATCCTGGCGGTGGAATTCGGCGTCGGCGTCACCGTCACCGGCGTGATGATCTCGATCTACTACGCCTTCGCCGCCCGCACCCCGCTGATCGACGACGAGGCGTGGTGATGCTGGAAGAATTCACCTGGGAATTCATCGTCGGCCACATGAATTACTGGCTGTTCATCGTGCTGATGATGACCGGTCTCTACGTCGTGGTGGCACGCGGCAACCTGGTCAAGAAAATCGTCGGCCTGAACATCTTCCAGGTCTCGGTCTTCATGCTCTACATCTCGATCGGCAAGATCACCGGCGGCACCGCGCCGATCTTCTCGACGAACCTGCAGGGCAAGATCAAGCTGGATCCCGAGATCGTCTATTCCAACCCCCTGCCGCACGTGCTGATCCTGACCGCCATCGTGGTCGGAGTCGCCACCACGTCGCTGGGCCTGGCGCTGATCGTCCGCATCCGCGAGGAATACGGCACCATCGAGGAGCAGGGGATCCTGACGATCGAACGCGACATGGTTCACGAGGAAGAGCGCGTGCACGGTGAAGCCATGGGCGGCCGCGGCTGATGGCGACCGAAACCGGGACCGCGCAGGAGGTGGTGCACCAGGCGGCGGCGCTGGCCGACCACCTGCCGATGCTCGTGGTGCTGGTGCCCTTCGTGGCCGCGCCGCTGGTCGTCGTCCTCGGGTCGCGCGGGCTGGCCTGGTGGCTGGCCTTCGTCGCCAGCGTCGTCTCCACCGTCATCGCCGCGGCGCTGCTGGCGCGCGTTTTCGATGGCAGCGTGATCTCCTACGCCATCGGCGGCTGGGCGCCGCCCCTCGGCATCGAGTACCGCATCGACGCCGCCAACGCCTTTGTCCTGCTGCTTGTCGCCGGTATCTCGACGGTGATCCTGCCCTACGCCAAGGTCAGCGTGGCCGCGGAGGTGCCCAAGAAGAACCACACGCTGTTCTACGCCGCCTACCTGCTGTGCTTCACCGGCCTGCTGGGCGTCACCGCGACCGGCGACGCCTTCAACGTCTTCGTGTTCCTCGAGATCTCGTCGCTGTCGACCTACGTGCTGGTGGCGCAGGGCTCCTACCGCGACAAGCGCGCCTTCACCGCCGCCTACGACTACCTGATCATGGGCACCATCGGCGCCACGTTCTTCGTCATCGGCATCGGTTTTCTCTACATGGCGACCGGCACGCTGAACATGGCCGACATCGCCGACCGCATCGCCGAGCAGGGCTCGAACCGCACCGTGCGCGCGGCCTTCGCCTTCATCGTCGTCGGCATGGGGCTGAAGGCGGCGGTCTATCCGCTGCACCTGTGGCTGCCCGGCGCCTATACTCGCGCGCCCTCGGCGATCACCGCCTTCCTCGCCGGCACCGCGACCAAGGTGGCGATCTACGTGCTGCTGCGGTTCTTCTTCTCGGTGTTCCAGCCCGGGTTCACCTTCACCGTCAATACGCTGGAGATCATCGTCATCCCGCTGGCGATCCTGGCCATGTTCGCGGCCAGCTTCATCGCAATTTTCCAGAACGATTTCAAGCGGATGCTGGCCTATTCCTCGATCGCGCAGATCGGCTACATCCTGCTGGGCGTGGGGCTTCTGACGGCGACCGGCCTGACCGCCGGCATCGCGCATCTGTTCAACCACGGCATCACCAAGGCGACGCTGTTCATGGGCGTCGGTGCCATCGTCCTGCGGGTCGGCGGCTCGTGGTACGACCGGATCGACGGGCTCGGGCGCACGATGCCCTGGACCTCGGCCGCCATCGTCCTCGGCGGGCTGTCGCTGATCGGCGTGCCGGGCACCGCGGGTTTCATCTCGAAATGGCTGCTGGTGCAGGCGGCGCTGGAAAAGGGCTGGTGGCCCATCGCGCTGCTGGTCGTGGCCTCGTCGCTCTTGGCGGTGGTCTATGTCTGGCGCGTGGTCGAGGCGCTGTACCTGCGGGTGCCGCAGGGCAGGGCGGCCGAGGCGACCGACCCGCCGCTGATGATGCTGATCCCGCTGGGGCTGGCGGCGCTGGCCTGCATCTGGTTCGGCTTTGACACCCGCGTCACCATCGGCGCAAGCCAGATGGCGGCCGAGGGGCTGCTGGCGGGCTCGGCCGGCATGCTGGACAGTGTCGGCGCAAGCTCGGCCCTGCCGCTTGGCGCGGGGCATTAGGGGGACGCGATGGATACCGGCACTGCCATCTTCCTGTCGATCCTGATCCCCTTCGCGGCGGTTTTCACCAACCTGATCTTCCGGAACAGCCCGAACCTGCGCGACGGGCTGACCGGGGCGGCCTCGGTCCTGGCCTTCCTCTGTGTGCTGGTGGTGCTGTACAACGAGGGCAACGGCACGTCCGAAGAGATCGTCTGGTTCCAGGTCTTCCCCGGCATCGACCTGGCCTTCAAGGTCGAGCCCCTGGGCCTGCTGTTCGCGATCATCGCGAGCGGGCTGTGGATCGTCACCCATGTCTACGGCATCGGCTACATGCGCGGGAACAACGAAAGCCACCACCCGCGCTTCTTCGCCTGCTTCTCCTTCGCCATCGCGTCCGCCATGGGCATCGCCTTTGCCGGCAACATGTTCACGCTGTTCCTGTTCTACGAGGCGCTGACGATCTCGACCTATCCGCTGGTCGCGCACAAGGGCACGCCCGAGGCGATCCGTGGCGCGCGCACCTACCTGGCGATCCTGATCGGCACCTCGATCGGGCTGCAGCTGGTCGCGGTGATCTGGACCTGGGCGCTGGCCGGCACGCTGGATTTCACCAATGGCGGGATCCTGGCGGGCCATATCGAGGGGCCGATGGTGGCGATCCTGCTGGGGCTTTACGCCTTCGGCATCGGCAAGGCGGCGCTGATGCCGTTCCACCGCTGGCTGCCCGCCGCGATGGTCGCGCCCACGCCGGTCTCGGCGCTGCTGCATGCCGTCGCGGTCGTCAAGGCCGGCGTCTTCACCATGCTGAAGGTCGGCGTCTACATCTTCGGCATCGATTTCCTTGCCGAGACCGGCGCCAGCGAATGGCTGATGTGGCTGGCGGCGTTCTCGATCCTCGCCGCCTCGGTGGTGGCGCTGACCAAGGACAACCTCAAGGCGCGGCTGGCCTATTCCACAGTCAGCCAGCTGTCCTACATCACGCTGGGCATGGCCTTGGCGACAACGATGGGGGCGCTGGGTGGGGGCCTGCACATCGCCACACACGCGGTGGGCAAGATCACGCTCTTCATGTGCGCCGGCTCGATCTACGTCGCCACCCACAAGACCGAGATCAGCCAGATGAACGGGCTGGGCCGGGCGATGCCGATCACCTACGGCGCCTTTCTTGTCGGCGCGCTGTCAATCATAGGCCTGCCGCCCTTCGCGGGATCGTGGAGCAAGTGGCTGCTGATCGTCGGCGCCGCCGATGCCGGCCAGATCGTCATGATCGGCGTGCTGATGGCCTCGTCGCTGTTGAACGTGGTCTACCTGCTGTCGGTTGTCGGACGCGGGTTCTTCCTGCCTGCCGCGGATCCCGGGAAACACGATCACGGCCACGGCGGGCAGGACGACCACGCCCCCGAAGGCGAGGCATCGGCCATGGTCTGGGGGCCGCCAGTGGCCTCTGCCGTGCTCTGCTTGGTCCTGTTCTTTTTCGCCGGCGACGTCGCCGCCTTCCTCGCGCCCATCGCCGAGCCCGCGGCCACCGCCGTCGCGGCAACCAACTAGGGAGGCAAGCGCCATGGCCAAGACCCCCACCAGACCCAAGGACGACCCCGCCACCTATCCCGCGCTGGGCCGCGCGCTGATGGCGGTGGAGAAGCCCGGCGCCGGCAAAGCCGTTTTGATTGGTCTTGCGGTCATCGTCGTGCTGCTCTTCCTCGCGGACGTCGCATATTACAAGAAAACATACCTCGACGTCGAAAAGGTCTTCGGCTTCTACGCCCTTTTCGG
>JAHELH010000193.1 GCA_024644285.1 Paracoccaceae bacterium
GCCCAAGACCGCCGTTTGAACGCGGTTTCAGAGGCTGGAGCACGGCAGATGGACATGTATTTTCTCGGCAACGCGCTGTTGATGTTCGGCGCTTTCGCGCTGCAGTTCGGACTCATCGACGACGACGAAGAGGTCGCGGCGGACAGCCCGCCGGTCGATTCCGTAGCCCCGGCCTACGACCCGAATCTCTATGAGACCGAGCTTCTCGGCACCGCCGGCGACGACGTGCTGGACGAACTGGCCAGCCCGCTGAACGTCGCGGTGTTCCTGGGCGACGGCAACGACGAGCTCGATGCCACGGCCTTCGACGATTATGCCGAGGGCGGCGCCGGCGACGACACGCTGACGATGCGGCCCGGCGACGATGTCGCGCTTGGCGGCTCCGGCGCCGACAGCATCGATGGCGGCCTTGGCAACGACACGCTCTGGGGTGACGACGGCGACGACCAGATCACCGGCAGCAAGGGCGACGACGAACTGCATGGCGGCGCCGGCAACGACACGCTCACCGGTAGCGGCGGCGCCGACAGCCTCGACGGCGGCACCGGCGCCGACGTGCTCTATGGCAACCATTCCGGCGCGCCCGGCGATACCGAGGACGGCGCCGACACGCTCTCGGGCGGCGAGGGCGACGACGCGCTGCATCTGGGCGGCGGCGACGCGGGCACCGGCGGCGCCGGGGCCGACAGCTTCATGCTCTACGATCCCGGCGCCAGCGGCACGGTGGCGCAGGTGACCGATTTCGAAGCCTCCGAGGACATGATCGGCGTGGTCTACGCGCCGCAGACCGACCCGGTCACCGGCGATCCGGTCACCCCTGACGTGACCGTCGCGGCCAGCGACGACGGCACCCAGGGCGTGGTGTCGCTCAACGGGGTCGAGGTCGCGCGGATCACTGGCGGACAGGACCTGACGCCGGGCGACATCGCGCTGATCCCCGACGACGCGGCCTAGGGCGAGGCCGGTCTCAGGATTTCAGCCGGTAGCCGCGCCGGAACCACAGCCAGCACAGCGCCAGCACCGCCGCCGTCACGACGCTGACCACCGCCAGCCCCAGCCAGGGCGAGCTGTCGGACCGGCCCAGCATGCCGAACCGCACGCCGTCGATCAGGTAGAAGACCGGGTTCCAGTGGGTGAGAAGCCGCATCGCTGGCGGCAGCGCCTCGGTGGAATAGAACGTGCCGGACAAAAAGCTCAGCGGCGTGATGATGAAATTGGTGATCGCCGCCATCTGGTCGAACTTCTGCGCCACGATCGCCGCGACGATCCCCAGCCCGCCCAGGAAAGCCGCGCCAAGGGTCACGAAGACCAGCATCCAGACCGGATGCGCCACGCCGCTGCCCAGCGCCAGCACCATCACCGCCAGGATCGCGCCCGCCACGAACAGCCCGCGCCCGATGGCGCCGGCCATGTAGCCGATCACCAGCTCCAGCGGCGACAGCGGCGGCATCAGCGTGTCGACGATGTTGCCCTGCACTTTGGCGATCATGATCGAGGACGAGGTGTTTGCGAACGCGTTCTGGATCACCGTCATCATCAGGATGCCGGGCGCCAGGAACTGCACGAAGGGCACGCCCATCACCTCGCCCCGGCTGGGACCGATGGCCAGCGCGAACACCGCCAGGAACAGCCCCGCGGTGACCAGCGGCGCCAGCAGGGTCTGGGTCCAGACCGACAGGAAGCGGTACATTTCGCGCGCCGCCAGCGTGTAGAGCCCCAGCCAGTTGACCCGCCCGAATCGGCGGGTGCCCATCGCGATCGTCTCGGCCATGCCTGATCCTTTTGCCACACCGCGGTTTGGCGATGCTTGTATCTGCCTTCGCCGTGATTAGAATAGGGTGCTGACGGAATTTACCAGAACGACAAGGGTCCGACCGGGCGCCGCGCGCCTGCAGCCTTGTCGTTTTCAGTTGGAGAGAACCGATGTCCTGGACCGACGAACGCGTCGAATTGCTGAAGAAGATGTGGGGCGACGGCCAGAGCGCCAGCCAGATCGCCAAGGAGCTGGGCGGCGTCACCCGCAACGCGGTCATCGGCAAGGTGCATCGTCTCGGCCTGTCGAACCGCGCCAGCGGCACGCCGGCCGCGGCCAAGGGCGGCGCCAAGGACAAGGCCGAGGAACCTGCGACCGAGGCCGCCGCGCCCGCCGCCCAGCCGGCCGAGGAGACCCCGCCGCCGGTCTCGCCTGCCCGCCGCGCGATCATTCCCGCCGGCCAGCCGCTGCCGCCGCAGCCCTCGGCCAACGAGATCAGCCCCGAGGCGCTGGCCAGTGTGCGCGAGGTCGAAAGAAAGGCCAAGAAGATCAGCCTGATGGAGCTGACCGAGCGGACCTGCAAATGGCCGATCGGCGACCCGGCGACCGAGGAATTCTGGTTCTGCGGCCTCAGCGTGCAGCCGGGCAAACCCTATTGCGAGGCCCATGTCGGCGTCGCCTTCCAGCCGATGAGCGCGCGCCGCGACCGCCGGAGGTAAAGTGGGCTCAATCCCGCTTTGCGTATCGTGACACTGAACGGCGCATCCCGGGACCGATCCGGCGTATCGTGGGTTTGAACCCACTTACCGAGAATATCAATTCCGGCCGCCCAGCAGGTCCAGCAGCCCGTCGCGCGCCCGCTGTTCCAGCTCCTGCTTGAGCACGTCGTCGATATCTTCCTTCGCCTCGATCGTGACGCCCAGCTCCTCGTTCAGCCGCTCGATCACCTCCGCCTCGGCCTTCGCCTTGACCTTCTCGGCCTCGGCGTCCAGCCGCTCTTTGGCCAGCGCCTCCAGGTCCAGCCGGAATTTCGGATCGGCCCAGGTCCCGGTGATCAGCACCGGCACCCGCACGCCGTTCAGAAGCTTCGGCTCAAGCCGGTAGTCGAGCGTCCGCCCGCCCAGCCCGATCCGGCCCTTGCCGGTCGCCGTCAGCAGGGGTGACAGGAAGGTAAGGTCCGCATTGGTCACCACACCGTTCTTCACCGTGAAGGTCGCTCCGATGCTGTCGAAGATCGTCTTGACGCCGGCGCCAACGTAGGAGGCATCGAGATTGCGCAGCATCCCCACCAGATCGAGCCCGGCGAGCGCGCCGGGGCCAAAGCGGATCTCGCCCGAACCCTCCCAGCTGTTCATCAGCGCATCGACGGAATTGCCGACGCCCAGCAGGTTGACGCTGACATCCCCCGTGGTCTCAAGCCGGTCCCATCCGGCCAGCTCGCCCAGCAGCGGTTTCAGCCGCACGCCCTTGGCCTCCAGGTCGGCCCGCGTCGACAGCCCGCCTCGGCTGTTGAGGATGAAGGCGCCGGTGACGTTGCCGCCATAGGCCTCCATGCCACGGATATCGGTCACCGCCCGACCCTGCTCCAGCCTGATCCGCAAGTCGGTGCGCCCCAGCGTCGCCATGCCGAGATCGACGCTCGCCGCCGCCAGCGCCACCTCGGCGTCGACCGCCTGCAGCCCGCTCACGTCGATCGGCGCGCGCGACCAGCCCGTGGGCGCGGCCACCGCTGCGCCGGGCGCCGTTCCGCCGCCCTCGGACGCGGCCGCTGACAGATCCAGCGCCCCGGCCGACAGCGCGGCGACGATCTTCGGCCGGGCGCCGCCCAGCGACACGTCGGCGCCACCGGTCAGCGTGTTGTGATCGAGCCGCAGCGTCATGTCCCGCAGCGCAAGCGCCCCCGCGCCCGACGCCGTCATCTCGGCGTCCAGCGCGATCTCGCGGCCCAGCCCGCGCGGCAGGTCCGGCGCGGCGCTTCCGGCCAGCGCGGCCAGCGCGCCCAGATCGTCCACCGCCGTCCGCAGCCGCCCGCCGGCGGCCAGCGGATCGAGCCCGGCACGACCCTGGAAGACAAACGAATTGCCGCCCACGCCGATCTCGGCCGAGACCGGCACCGCGCCGGTTCCGACGAAATCCGCGAACTGCGAGATCTCCGCCGCCAGCGAAATCCGCTGCCCGTTCAGCGCCGCGCCCAGATCCAACTCGGCCGCCCCGCGAAAGTCCGGCACGCTCAGGGTCAGGTCCACATCGCGCAGCTCGGTCGTGGTCCCCGCACCCCGGTCGACGATGCGCAGCACGCCGCCCGTGATCTCGGCCCGGTCCAGCGTGAATTCGGGCACCTGCGGCGCGCCCGTCCCCCGGCCTTGCGCCGGGCTGCTCCCATTGCCGCCGCTCCGCGCCATCTCCCAGTTGCGCCGGCCATCGGCCGCAGTCTCCAACAGCAGGCGCGGCGCCACCATCTCGACCTTCCTGATCCGCACGTCGCCGGACCAGAGCGCCGCGATATCGACGCCCACAGACAGCCGCTCGGCCACCAGCATCGGCCCGGCATCGGACCAGTCCGCGTTGGCGATGGTCACCGCGGCGATGTTGACGCCCAGCTCCGGCCACAGCGTCGGGCGCACGTCGCCGGCCAGCGTCATCGCCCGCCCCGTCGCCGCTTCGAACCGGTCGGAGACGACCTTCGCGATCCGCTCAGCCGGCAGCAGGAACAGAACCGCCACCGCAAATACCGCCAGCGCGATCAGCCCCAAGACGATCCGGAAAATCCACCGCATACCTGCCTCCTGCTCTTTTGCGCGCAGGATAGCACCGCGGCGGCCCTACCGGAAGCGCCCTTCCCGCCGCCGCGCCGACCCGCTATAGCCCGGCGCATGACGAACCCGCCCGACCTGCGCCCCGACCTGGCGCGCTCTGCCATTCCCGAAAGCCGCCGCGCCGGCCAGCCCACCGTGGGCATGGTCTCGCTGGGCTGTCCCAAGGCGCTGGTCGACAGCGAGCGCATCCTGACCCGGCTCCGGGCCGAGGGCTACGGCATCTCGCCCGACTACGCAGGCGCCGACGCGGTGATCGTCAACACCTGCGGCTTTCTCGACAGCGCCAAGGCCGAGAGCCTCGAGGCCATCGGCGAGGCGCTCAATGCGAACGGCCGCGTCATCGTCACCGGCTGCCTCGGGGCAGAGCCCGACTACATCACCGGCGCGCATCCCCGCGTGCTGGCGGTCACCGGCCCGCAGCAATACGAACGCGTGCTCGACGCCGTGCACGCCGCCGTGCCGCCTTCGCCGGACCCGTTCATCGACCTGCTGCCGGCCCGGAACGTCAGCCTGACGCCGCGGCATTACAGCTATCTGAAGATATCCGAGGGCTGTAACCACACCTGCCGGTTCTGCATCATCCCCGCCATGCG
>JAHELH010000194.1 GCA_024644285.1 Paracoccaceae bacterium
AGCTGCATGTGCCCGGTCTGCCCCTTGTGGTCGGGCGGAGAGGCCCAGGTGCCAAGCACCGGGTCGGCGCTTGCCGGCGCACCAAGCGCCAGCAGCAGCAGGGCGGTCAGGACGGTGAGGTGTTTCATGGGATCGGCAAGCCGTAGCACTGGGGCGAGCTGCGGGCACTCTGACCCGATTCGAGTGCGCGCACTATCGCACAAGAAGGGCGCGTCGTATCACGAATTCCGGCGGCAGATGGCGCGGTTCAAGATATCTTGATCGGCGAAAACCGCCGCCGCAGGCCGGCGTTACCGGCCCAGCGCCTTCATCCCCGCTTCGATCCCCGCCAGCGTCATCGGCACCATGCGGTCGGCGCCGAAGATGTCCTGGATCATCGCGATTGACTGGGTGTAGGGCCAGTAGCGCTCTGCCAGCGGGTTGATCCACAGGTGATCCGGCCACTGGTCGCGGGCGCGCTGCAGCCAGGCCTGCCCGGCCTCGGGGTTGTAATGCTCGCTGGCGCCGCCGGGATAGACGATCTCGTAGGGCGACATGCTGGCGTCGCCGACGAAAATGCATTTCCAGCCCGAGCCGTAGGTGCGCAGCACCTCCCAGGTCGGCGTCCGCGCGTTCCACCGGCGCCGGTTGTCGCGCCAGACGCCCTCGTAAAGGCAGTTATGGAAATAGAAATATTCGAGGTGCTTGAACTCGGACCGGGCCGCGCTGAACAGCTCTTCGACCACCTTAATATGCGGATCCATCGATCCGCCGACGTCGAGAAACAGCAGCACCTTGACAGCGTTGCGCCGCTCGGGCCGGGTTTGGACGTCGAGATAGCCGTGCTCGGCCGTGGCGCGGATGGTGCCGGAGAGGTCGAGCTCTTCCTCGGCCCCGTCGCGGGCCCATTTGCGCAGCCGCTTCAGCGCCACCTTGATGTTGCGGGTACCCAGTTCGACCGTGTCGTCGAAGTTGCGGAACTCGCGGCGGTCCCAGACCTTGACCGCGCGCTGGTGGCGGCTTTCATCCTGGCCGATGCGCACGCCCTCGGGGTTGTAGCCGTAGGCGCCGAAGGGCGAGGTGCCGGCGGTGCCGATCCATTTCGACCCGCCCTGATGCCGGCCCTTCTGTTCCTCCAGCCGCTTTTTCAGCGTCTCCATCAGCTTTTCGAAGCCGCCCAGCGCCGCGACGTCCGCCTTCTCTTCCTCGCTCAGATGCTTCTCGGCCAGTTTTTCCAGCCAGTCGCGGGGCAGGTCCACCGCCTCGATCACCGCGTCTAGCGAGATCTCCTGCAGCCCCTCGAAGGCGGCGGCGAAGGCGCGGTCGAACTTGTCGATGTTGCGCTCGTCCTTCACCATCGCCGCGCGGGCCAGGTAATAGAAGCCGTCGACATCGTAAGTGACCAGATCGGCCGCCATCGCCTCGAGAAAGCACAGGTATTCCCGCAGGCTGACCGGCACCCCGGCGCGGCGCAGATGGTCGAAGAACGGCAGGAACATCAGACCTGTACGCGCATTATGAAGATGCCCACGAACAAGCCGATCAGGGCGAAGAGGATCGCGAAGCTGCCGGCATATTGCGCCATGTCCAGCCGGTTGCCGCCGCGCCGCCGCGCGGTCAGCGCACCCAGCACGGCCCCGGCCAGCGACACCAGGGCCGTGAATGTCAGCACGTTCACGACGCGCCGATGGGCTTCACGCGAATGCCGAGGGCAGAGATTTCCGACACCCGCTGTCGCACCGCCCGTTCCGAGCCGAAGCCGTAGCGCGCCCAGCCCAGGCTATCCAGCCGCACCGCGCGCGCCTCGGCATCGCGGCCCTGCTGTTCCAGCGCCTCGGCCTTGATCATCAGAAGCGTCGCCAGCAGGGCGGCGTTCTCGGCCTTGGCGACGGGGGCGAGGCTGTCGTCCACCAGGCGGATCGCGGCGTCCGACTGGCTGGCGCTCAGCGCGAAGGCGGCCAGTTGCATCGCTACATGCGCGCCCTGCAGGCGGGTTTCCTCGCGGGCGTTGTAGATCGTGCCGGCCTGCAGGAACGAGGCCAGCGCGATATCCGCTTCGCCGGCCAGCGACAGGCGGCCCAGCGCGAACAGGCTGAACGCCAGGCGGTTGTCGGTCCAGCCCTGCGACCTGGCGATCGACACCGCGCGGCGGGCCGCGGCCTGGCGGCGCGAGGGCGAGGTCTTGGGCCCAAGCGCTTCCTCGATCGCGTCGATCCAGGCGCGTGGCGTGCGGCTCGGCAGCGGACCGGCGTTGAAATTGCCGCGCGGATTGAGCTGCGCAAGAATGCTCGGCAGCCGGGCTGCCACCTGCGCGCGCGTCATGCCCGAGGACAGCGCCGGATGGTAATACGTCCGCAACACCAGCATGTCGAACCCGGTCAGCACGGTGTGGAAGTTGTCGTCGTTGAAGACGCTGTCGCCCAGCCGGTACAGGTCGTTGAGCGGCCCCAGCGCCTGCGCCATTTCCTCGTGCAGGCAGTCGCGGGTTTCCTGCGGGCTGACATCGCCGGGCAGGAAGATCGCCATCCGTTCGCGGGTCTGAAGCGTCGTCCAGTCGACGACGGCGCTGCGGCGGTTGCGGCGGAACTCGTCCCAGCTCGACAGCCGCGGCACCACGAAGCAGGCGGCCTGCGGCACGTAGCGCTGCAATTCGGTGCGCGGCAGGACCTCGATGGTGATCGAGGCGGGCTGATCGGCGGCGACGCGGGTGATCGAGATCCCGGCTTCCCGGCGCAGCCGGCTCAGCAGCCGCGCGAGGTCGGGCCCCAGGCTTGACGGCTGCTTGCCGGTGACGCGCACGGTGATCGGGCCTTCGAAACGGGTCAGCACGGGTAATTGCCGCCCGCTTTCCAACTCGAACGCCAGGTCGAGGAAGTCCTGCGCGATAGTGACGTTCGACCGGGTCGGCGCGGTGACGCGCGGGCTGGCAAAGGTCTTCATCGGCGGCAGCGACGAGGGCAGGCTGACCCGCCGCGTCGGCGTTTCAGGCGCGGGGGCCGAGGCACAGGCGGCGAGCGACAGCGCCACGAAGATCAGCAGAAGGTGGCGCATGTCAGATCCGGTTGTAGCGAATGAATGGGGTCAGCTTGCCGATCCGGTCGTAGAGGTGGCGCGCCCGGGTGTTGAAATTCTGCGTCAGCCAGTAGACCGAGGGGCAGCCCGCCGCGTCGGCGGCGTAATAGACCGCCTCGATCAGCGCGCGCCCCACTCCTTTGCCGCGCACATCGGAGTCTGCATAAAGGTCTTGCAGGTAAACCACGTTCTCGATTTTCCACATGTGACGGTGAAACAGATAATGGGCGAACCCGACCGGCTTACCATCCATCTCGGCGATCAATCCACAAAAATCGTTCGGATCGTTGCCGAGAAGCCGCGCGAAGGACGTATCGTAAACCTCTGGCGTGACGGTGGTTTCGTAGAAATCCAGGTAGGCCGTCCACATCCGCTGCCAAGCGGGGCGGTCGGTGGCCCGAACGGGACGAACAGTGATCATTCCTGAGATCCGCGCAGCGATTGTTTCCCGTGCCGCGACCGGAGGCGGCAAGGCACCCGGCCTTGCTACCGCAGCTTTCGCGGCATTGACAGTCCCGGACTGCAGACGCCGCCGCCTCAGCGCTGGCCCCGCGCCAGGAAGGCCAGGCGTTCGAACATGTGGACGTCCTGCTCGTTCTTCAAAAGCGCGCCGTGCAGCCGGGGCAGGGCGTCCTTGCCGTCGCGCTTCAGGTCCTCCGGTGACAGGTCCTCTGCCAGCAAGAGCTTCAGCCAGTCGAGCACTTCGCTGGTCGAGGGCTTCTTCTTCAGCCCGTTCATTTCCCGGATCTCGTAAAATTGGGTGAGCGCGGTGGTCAGCAGCGCGTCCTTGATGCCGGGATGATGCACCGCGACGATGCGCTTCATCGTGGCGACATCCGGGAACCGGATGTAATGGAAGAAGCAGCGCCGCAGAAACGCGTCGGGCAGTTCCTTTTCGTTGTTCGAGGTGATGATGACGATCGGCCGGTGTTTCGCGACGACCATCTCGCCGGTCTCGTAGACGTGGAATTCCATCCGGTCGAGTTCCTGCAGCAGGTCGTTGGGAAACTCGATATCCGCCTTGTCGATCTCGTCGATCAACAGCACGACCTTGCCGTCGGCCTCGAAGGCCTGCCACAGCTTGCCGCGCTTGATGTAGTTCGCAACGTCGTGCACGCGCGCGTCGCCCAGCTGGCTGTCGCGCAGGCGGCTGACCGCGTCGTATTCGTACAGTCCCTGCTGCGCCTTCGTGGTCGACTTGATGTGCCATTCGAAGATCGGCAGACCCAGCGCGCCGGCGACCTGGCGCGCCAGTTCCGTCTTGCCCGTTCCGGGCTCTCCCTTGACGAGAAGCGGGCGTTCCAGCGTGATCGCCGCGTTGACCGCGACGGTCAGATCCTGGGTCGCGACATAATCCTCGGTGCCGATGAATTTCATGGATAAAACAGTGCCCTTGCCCGGATTGTTAACGCGTCAATACCGATCGGGACACAATCGCGCAAGGCGACGTTTTCAGGGCGTGACAAGCGGTTAAGCATCGGTTAGAGACCCGCGTGAGTGGAGGGTGCCAGATGACCGTCAACAACAAGATCGACACATCCGGTAAGTATAAGGGGAGCAGGATGAAGGCCGAGAATTTCTTGCCGGACGATTACCGACCGGCTGAAGACGAGCCGTTCATGAACGAGCGCCAGACCGAATATTTCCGCCGCAAGCTGGAAGCCTGGAAGGCGGAATTGATGGACGAGAGCAAGCACACCATCGAAGGCCTTCAGGACAGCGCCCGCGCGGTCCCCGACATCGCCGACCGCGCCAGCGAGGAAACCGACCGCGCGCTGGAACTGCGCACCCGCGACCGCCAGCGCAAGCTTGTGGCCAAGATCGAGGCCGCGTTGCGGCGGATCGATCACGGAGAATACGGCTATTGCGAAGTGACCGGAGAGCCGATCTCGCTGAAGCGGCTCGACGCCCGACCCATCGCCACGATGAGCCTGGAGGCGCAGGAACGCCACGAGCGCCGCGAAAAGGTGCACCGCGACGACTAGGGTCGTGACAGAGGCAGCGACGATACAGGCACCGGGGCGGAAACGCGCCGGTGTTTCGCTTTTCAGGGGCCACGTGTGCTGATCGGAATGCGCGTGCAGGTCAACGGCGCGGGCATTTC
>JAHELH010000195.1 GCA_024644285.1 Paracoccaceae bacterium
CCCATGATCAGGCCGACGCCGAGCACGCCGATCACCAGCCCGGCGACGCCGAGAGGCCGCACACGTTCGCCGAAGACCAGAAGCCCGCCGAGCGCGACGAGCAGCGGCATGGTCGAGGCGATGATCGCAGCCAGCGAGGCCTCGATGGTCTGCATCGCGACGAAGTTGAGCCCGAGATAGAGCGCGTTCTGGCACAGACCGAAGACGATCGTCGCGGTCCATTGCCGGCGGGTCAGCCGCCAGCTTTGGCCCATGGCGCGGGCGATGGCGATGCCGATCAGGCCCGAGATCAGGAACCGCAGCGCCAGCGCGGTGAGCGGCGGCGCGTCGGTGACGATCATGCGCGCCGAGGTGAAGGCCGAGGCCCACATGACGGCGAAACCGACGCCCATGATCAGCGAACGGATATCCAACGCGGCGCTACCTTCGATGGCCGGCCCATTGCGGCATCTTGGCGCTGCCTAGTCGCTGCGGCGGGGAATGGAAAGTGGCCCGGAGGACCAAAAGGAAAAGGGCCACCGCGCGGATGGCCCCTTTCGCCGAATCTTGGTCGGGTCAGCCGTTGACGCTGTCCTTCAGCGCCTTGGCGATGGTCATCTTGACCACCTTGTCGGCGTCCTTGTGGATCTGCTCGCCGGTGGCCGGGTTGCGGACCATGCGCTCGGGGCGCTCGCGGCAGTAGATCTTGCCGACGCCCGGCAGGGTCACGGCGCCGCCGTTGCTGACCTCCTTGGTGATCACGCTGGTGATCGCATCCAGCGCGGCGGACGCGGATTTCTTGTCGCTGTCCATCTCATCCGCCAGGGCGGCGACGAGTTGGGTCTTGGTCATTGGTTTGGCCATCATTGCTCTCCTCGATTAACCTCGCCCTTGCGGGGTATTGGCTAAATCTAGCGGAAATCGGGGAGCCTGCACAACAATTAGTGACATGCCACAAGGCGATTTTCCCCGATTTCTTGTGTTTTTTGCCACTAAAGGAAGGCGGTTTCCTCGAAAGAGCGCAATTTCCGGGAATGAATCCGCTCCAGCGGCATTCCGCGCAGCTTCTCCATGGCGCGGATTCCGATCAGCAAATGGCTTGCCACCTGCGTCTTGTAGAAGTCCGAGGCCATGCCCGGGAGCTTCAATTCGCCGTGCAGCGGCTTGTCGGAGACACAGAGCAGGGTGCCGTAGGGCACCCGGAACCGGAACCCGTTGGCGGCGATGGTGGCGCTTTCCATGTCCAGCGCGATGGCGCGGGATTGTGACAGCCGCTGCACCGGGCCGGACTGGTCGCGCAACTCCCAGTTGCGGTTGTCGATGGTCGCCACGGTGCCGGTGCGCATGATGCGCTTCAGCTCGTAGCCTTCCAGCTTGGTGACGCTTTCGACGGCCTCCTCCAGCGCGATCTGGATCTCGGCCAGCGGCGGGATCGGCACCCAGAGCGGCAGATCGTCGTCGAGCACGTGATCCTCGCGCAGATAGGCGTGCGCGAGGACGAAGTCGCCCAGCCGCTGGCTGTTGCGCAGCCCGGCGCAGTGTCCAACCATCATCCAGGCATGCGGACGCAGCACGGCGATGTGGTCTGTGGCGGTTTTCGCATTCGACGGGCCGACGCCGATATTGACCAGCGTGATGCCGGCCTGGTTCTTGCGCTTCAGGTGGTAGGTCGGCATCTGCGGCATTTTCGGCGGCAGGTAGAGCGAAGCGCCCGGATCGGTGATCACCTGGTTTTCCGGCCCGATGAAGGCGGTGTAGCCGCTGTCTGCATCGGCCAGAACGGCGCGGGCGTAGGCCTCGAACTCCTCGACGTAGAACTGGTAGTTGGTGAACAGCACGTGGTTCTGGAAATGCACCGGGTCGGTGGCGGTGTAATGCGCCAGCCGCGCCAGCGAATAGTCGATCCGCTGCGCGGTGAACGGCGCCAGCGGCGCGGTGCCTTCGCCGTAGGGAAAGCCGTAGCCGTTGACGATGTCGTCGTTGGTCGTGCTGAGATCCGGCACGTCGAATATGTCGCGCAGGGTGAACTGCAGCGCGCCTTCCTGCGGCACGGTTATCGCGGTATCGCCCATCGCGAAATGCACCGGGATCGGCGTGGCAGAGGGGCCGATATCGACGCCGATACCGTGGTTCTCGATCAGCAACCCGATCTGCTGCGTCAGGTAATTGCGGAACAGGTCGGGCCGGGTGACGGTGGTGCAATAGGTGCCGGGCTCGGCCACGTGACCGAAGCTGAGTCGACTGTCGGTCTGGGCGAAGCTGGTCGTTGTGAAACGAATCTCGGGGTAGAACGCGCGAAAGCGCTGGTCCGGCATGCTGCCGCCGACGGTTTTCTGAAAATGCTCGCGCAGGAAGGCGGTGGCGGCGTCGTAGATCTGCTCCAGCCGGTCGACCGCTTCTGCCGCGTCGTCGAACCGCTCGGCGCGCGGAAGGTCCGGCGTCAGGATCGGCAGGCCGGGATCGGCGATCATGCGGTTTCCTCGAAGAGCGGTGTGATCTGGAACGCGGTCACGTCGACCAGGCCCAGATCGGATATGCGAAGCTCGGGGATCACCACAAGCGCCAACAGCGAGTGTTGCATGTAGGCGTTGTTCAGCGTGCAGCCGCAGGCGGCCATGGCCTCGACCATGGACTGCGCCCTGGCGGCAACCTCGGAGGCCGGAGAGTCCGACATCAACCCGGCGATGGGCAGTTCGACGAGGGCCAGTTCCTTGCCGTCCTTGAACACCGTGATGCCGCCGCCGACCTCGCCCAGGCGGTTCGCCGCGCGCGCCATGTCCTCGCGCGATGTGCCGACGACGATCATGTGGTGGCTGTCATGCGCCACGGTCGAGGCCATGGCCATGCGGCCGGTATAGCCGAAGCCCGCGACGAAGCCGTTGACCACGCCGCCGGTACCGCGGTGCCGCTCGACCAGTGCGATGCGCGCGATGTCGTTGCCCTCGTCCGTGCCGACGGTGCCGTCGCGCACCGGCAATTCTGCCGTCAGCGCCTTTGTCGGGGCCTGGTTCTCGACGACGCCGATGACCCTGGCGCGCACCCGGTTGGCGCCCTCGGGCGCGGGCACGGCGAAGTCGCCTGCGGTCAGCGTCTTTCCCAGGTGCACGGTGTTGCGGACCTTGGCGGGCCAGTCGAGATGCGGGCAGTCGATCTGGATCTCGCCCTGCAGCGCCACTGTTCTGCCGCCGGCGATCACCCGCTCGATGGGCAGGGTGGTCAGGTCGGATGTCAGGATCATGTCGGCGCGGCGGCCCGGGGCGATCGAGCCGATCTCTCGCTCCAGCTCGAAATGCGTCGCGGTGTTGATCGTGGCCATCTGCAGCGCGATCAGCGGGTCGCAGCCGCAATCGATGGCGTGTCTTACCACCCGATTCATGTGGCCGTCGTTCACCAGCGTACCGGAATGGCTGTCATCGGTGCAGAGGATGAAGTTGCGCGGGTCGAGTCCCTTCTCGGTCACCGCGGTGATCTGGCTTTCGACGTCGTACCAGGCCGAACCCAGCCGCAGCATCGCCCGCATGCCCTGGCGGACGCGGGCGATGGCGTCGCGCTCGGCGGTGCCCTCGTGGTCGTCCGCCGGGCCGCCCGCGACATAGGCGGCGAAGGCCGGGCCGAGATCGAGCGAGGCATAGTGGCCGCCGACGGTCTTGCCGGCAGTCTGGGTCGCCGAGATTTCGGCCAGCATCTTGGCATCGCCCGCGATCACGCCGGGAAAATTCATCATCTCGCCCAGTCCGACGATGCCGGGCCAGGTCATCGCCTGGGCCACGTCGTCGGGCGTGATCTCGACCCCGGTGGTCTCCAGCCCCGGAGCGGACGGTGCACAACTGGGCATCTGGGTGAAGATGTTGATCGGCTGCAAAGCCGCCTCGTCGTGCATCAGGCGCACGCCTTCCAGCCCCAGCACGTTGGCGATCTCGTGGGGATCGTGGAAGATCGATGTGGTTCCATGCGGGATCACCGCGCGGGCGAATTCGGCCGGGGTCAGCATGCCCGACTCGATATGCATGTGTCCGTCGCAGAGGCCCGGGATCATATAGGCGCCGGCGGCGTCGATGATTTCGGTTCCCTCGCCGATGCAATGCGCGGCGTCGGGGCCGCAATAGGCGAACCGGCCGGCGGCGATGGCGATGTCCTGGCCGTCCAGCACCTCGCGGGAGTGGACGTTGACCCAGCGGCCGTTGCGGATCACCAGGTCCGCGGGCGCACGCCCGGCGGCGACGTCGATCAGTCGGGGGGCGGTTTCGGCCCAGGTGGGAAAGTACGTGCCCATGACGAATCGTGCCACCTCGGCGGGGCAGGAGCAAGAGGCGGCGCGCTTGACCTCGCGGCGCGCGGGCCGCAAGCAGGGCTTATGAGCGCGCCCGATCCCCTTGCCCCACTGCTGGCCCTTCTGGAACTGGAACGGCTGGAGGTGAACCTGTTCCGCGGCATCGGCCATGGCGGCGAGACGAGCCGCCGCATCTTCGGCGGTCAGGTGGTGGCGCAGGCGTTGGTGGCAGCCTACGGCACGGTGGAGGCGAGGCGGTGTCATTCGCTGCACAGCTATTTCCTGCGCGCCGGCGATCCCGGGATGCCGGTGATCTACGAGGTCGACCGCGCCCGCGACGGCGGGTCGTTCACCACGCGGCGCGTGACGGCGATCCAGAAGGGGCGGCAGATCTTCAACATGGCCGCCTCTTTCCACGTCGACGAACCGGGCCCGGAGCATCGGCATCCGATGCCGCAGGTCCCCGGCCCGGAGGACCTGGTCAGCCGCGAGGTGCTACGCGCAGGGATGGCGGATCGGGTGGTGCCCGAGCGGCGGGCGGATTTCCTGCGGCCCTCGGCCGTCGAGGTGCGCGAGGCGGCGCCGTTCGACCTGCTGGACCCGCAGCCGATGGAGGACACGCACGCGCTGTGGTTCCGGCTGATCCGCCCGGTCGCGGGCTCGGACGTGCTGCACCAGTGCCTGCTGACCTATGCCTCGGACATGTATCTGCTGGGCTCGGCGCTGCGGCCGCACGGGCGGTCGTTCCTGACCGGGGACACGATGACGGCGAGCCTGGACCACGCGATCTGGTTTCACGACAGGATCGATTTCGGCGACTGGCACCTCTATGCGATGGACAGCCCGTT
>JAHELH010000011.1 GCA_024644285.1 Paracoccaceae bacterium
CGGTGTTCATATCAGGACACCGACCGACAGGCAGGCAACGACGATGAAAGTCAAACCTATGCGCAGCTGCATCCACCAGCCCGGCGCAAGGCCGTGGCGCCAGAACAGCAGATCCAGCCCCAGCAGGCCCACGAAGCCCGCGATCAGGTAGATCGCCGCGCTGTAGGGGCCGCCGCCCACGAACAGGAACGCCCAGAGCGCCGGGATCACCGACAGGACATAGCCGGACGCCGCCACCGCGCCCTCGGCCCGCGTCGCGAATCCCCACAGCACCCCGGACATGAAGGCAAGGATCACCGTGCCATAGGAAAGCTGGACGTAAGGCCCGATGAAGCGTGGGCCGAAGACGTTCAGCCCGAACTGCGCCAGGTCGTCGGAGACCAGCGTCAGCGCCCCCCAGACGAACGGGATCAGCCCCAGGAGACCGAGGACCAGGGCGGAGCGTGGAATTGTCATGCGGATTCTCGCAGCACCCGCGGCACCTTGAACTCGACATCCTCCAAGGCGGTCTCGACGCTTTTCAGGGTGACGTCGAACCGGGCGCGAAAGGCGTCGATCACCTCGTCCACCAGAACCTCGGGCGCGCTGGCCCCGGCGGTGATGCCGGCCGAGCGGATGCCGTCCAGCGCGCGCCAGTCGATATCGACGGCGCGCTGCACCAGTTGCGCATAGCGGCAGCCCGCGGCTGCGCCGACCTCGACCAGGCGGCGCGAATTGGACGAGTTCGGCGCGCCGATCACCAGCATGGCGTCGACCTTCGGCGCCATCGCCTTGACGGCCTGCTGCCGGTTGGTGGTGGCATAGCAGATGTCTTCCTTGTGCGGCCCGACGATGGCCGGGAACCGCGCCTTCAGCGCCGCCACGATGTCGGCGGTGTCGTCGACCGACAGGGTGGTCTGTGTGATGAAGGCCAGCTTGCCGGGGTCGCGGACCTGCAGGTCCGCCACGTCTGCCACGGTTTCGACAAGCAGCACCTCGCCCGGCGGCAACTGGCCCATCGTGCCCAGCGTCTCGGGATGCCCGGCATGGCCGATCATCACCATCTGCAATCCGTTCGCCGCGTGGCGTTCGGCCTCGATATGCACCTTGCTGACCAGCGGGCAGGTGGCGTCGACATAGACCATGCGGCGGCGTTCCGCCTCGGCCGGCACCGCCTTTGGCACGCCGTGGGCCGAAAAGATCACCGGCCGGTCCGGCGGGCATTCGTCCAGTTCCTCGACGAAGACCGCGCCCTTCGCGCGCAGCCCGTCGACCACGAAGCGGTTGTGCACGATCTCGTGGCGCACATAGACCGGCGGCCCCCATTTCTGCAGCGCCATCTCGACGATCTTGATCGCCCGGTCGACGCCAGCGCAGAAACCGCGCGGGGCGGCGAGGTAGAGGGTGAGGGGAGGTTTGGACAATTCTGCCTCGGTCGCGTTGACTGGTGCTCGGTTCTATTGGCTGCTCCGGACCGCGTCCATCCGATTGTTGGCCGCAGGCGGCGAAACCGAGCGCGATCACGCGACTGTCAGCGGCAAAGCCGCCCGGTCGCTTGACCTTCCCCCCGCTGGAAGCTCCAGATACGGGCGAGCAGGTTTTGAAAACGGGCGAGGAAACCATGAAATCCGCAACGATCACCTTGGCCGTTCTGGGTCTGGCCCAAGCGGCGGCGGCGCAGCAGGCCGTGACGATTCCCTATCAGGATGCCGAGGCGATCGCGCTGGGCGAGGCGGTCTATGCCGATCACTGCGCCTCGTGCCATGGCGCCGGCCTTGAAGGAGAGCCGGACTGGCGCACGGTCAAGGAAAACGGTCTGCGTCCCGCGCCGCCGCATGACGAGACCGGCCACACCTGGCACCATTCCGACGACCAGCTCTTCGATCTGACGAAGCACGGGCTGACGGCCGTTCTGGCGCGGCGCGGAATCGAATACGAAAGCGATATGATCGGGTTCGGCGACGTCTTGTCGGACGAGGAAATCCTGGCCGCACTGGCCTACATCAAGAGCACCTGGCCCGACCGGGTGATCGAGATGCACGACAAGATGAACGCGTCGCAATAGGGCCCGCGCCGTCCGGGCCGGGACGCGCCGGTTTTCCCACTACCCCGCTTCTTTGAACCGCTCCGGCTGGCCGGGCGACATATCTCTGTCCGTTTGCCAGAGATCCCGAAGGAGCACGCCCGTGAAACACCTAATGATCCTTGCCGCCGGCTTTGCCATCGCCGGTCTGGCCGCCGTCACGCTGGCCTCGGCATCCCATGCCGCCGCGCATGGCGAAGCGCCGCTGATCTTCTCGGAACCGGTGTCAGAGGCCGGTCTCGTCTGGCGCTGCGGCAGGAACAACCCCGCCTCGTGGGGCACGTTCGGCAATGGCTGCCTGAAGCAGAAGCGCAAGGCGAAGAGTTCCAGCGCCGCAATCGCCGCGCCGCAGCCCGGCCTGGCGGCGCCGCAGAACTGACCCGTCAGGACCCCGGCCGCGCGGCGCCGCCTAGGCCACCGAAGCGGTCGCCCAGGCCAGCAATATGTAGCGGCCGGTCTTCGCCACGCTCACCAGCGCCAGAAACAGCCAGACCGGTGTGCGCATCAAGCCGGCCGCCACGGTGAACCCGTCGCCGAACGGCGCCCAGCTCAGCAGCAGTGTCCAGACGCCGTAGCGCTGGTACCAGTCGCGCGCGCGATCCAGCTGCCGCTCGCCGACCGGGAACCAGCGCCGCCCGCGATAATGCTCGGCCCAGCGACCCAGCGCGTAGTTCACCACCGAGCCGAGGATGTTGCCCGCGCTCGCAACGGCGATCAGCGCCCAAAGTGGCAGGGTCCCGGCCAGTTGCAGCCCGACAAAGACCACCTCGGACTGAAACGGCAGGATCGTCGCCGCCCCGAAGGCGGCGGCGAACAGGGTGAGGGCGGACCAGAGCATTTCCGATACCTAGCCCGGAAATGCCGGCGGCCACGCCCGCGGTGGGGCGTGGCCGCGCGTTTCCGACCGAGCGAGGGGAGTGAGGCCTATTGCTCGGCGGTTTCGGTGACGGGTTCGGGTTCGCGCGGCTCGCGCGGGGGACGTCCGATGACGTCCTTCAGTTCATCGAGCTCGATGAAGTTGTCGGCCTGGCGGCGCAATTCGTCGGCGATCATCGGCGGCTGGCTGCGGATGGTCGAGACCACCGACACGCGAACGCCCTTGCGTTGCAGCGCATCGACGAGTGGCCGGAAATCGCCATCGCCAGAGAACAGCACGATGTGGTCGACATGGGGCGCCAGTTCCATGGCATCGACGGTCAGCTCGATGTCCATGTTGCCCTTGACCTTCCGCCGGCCCTGGCTGTCGATGTACTCTTTGGCCGGTTTCGTCACCATCGAAAAGCCGTTGTAGTGCAACCAGTCGACCAGCGGACGGATCGGCGAATAGTCATCGTTTTCCAGGAGCGCGGTGTAGTAGAACGCCCGAAGCAGCTTGCCCCGGCGCATGAACTCCTGCCGCAAGAGCTTGTAGTCGATGTCGAACCCGAGCGATTTCGCCGCCGCATAAAGGTTCGATCCATCGATGAACAGCGCGAGCCGTTCGTCTCTGTAGAACATCCAATTCCCTTCCGATATCCAGTTTCGCCTATGCGTTTCCGTGAGTGGTAGGATTGTAATTCATTACCGGCGAAACCGTCGCGCAAAATAGGGGGAAAATTCGTTGGGGCAAGTCACTCCCCGTCACAAATCGGACATATTACGTAGCGTTTCCCGCCCAAAAGTGATGATCGCGCTCGGTGCGAACATTGACAGCGTGGCCGGACCGCCCGCCCGGACGCTCGCCGCGGCCCTGGAACGCCTGGGTGATTCGCAGCTTACGGTCGAGGCCGTCAGCCCGTTCTACGCCACACCGTGTTTTCCGCCCGGCGCGGGTCCGGACTATGTCAACGCGGCGGCCCGGCTGACCGGGTTGGATGATCCGGACGAGATACTGGCGATCCTGCACCGTGTCGAATCCGAGTTCGGGCGCGCGCGCGACCGGCGTTGGGGAACGCGCACGCTGGACCTCGACCTGCTGGCGGTGGGCGACATGGTCCTGCCGGACCCCGCGACGTTCCGGGAATGGCAGCGCCTGCCGCCGGAGCGTCAGATGATGCAGGCCCCGGACCGGCTGATCCTGCCGCATCCGCGCCTCCAGGATCGTGCATTCGTGCTGGTTCCGCTGGCCTCGGTGGCCGGAGAGTGGCGCCATCCGGTGCTGAACAGGACGGTCGACGAGATGCTGCGGGCGCTGCCAGGCGCCTTGGTGGCGGACGTGCGGCCGCTGGATCCGGGTGCTTCCGAGCCGCCGCGCTAGGGCCGCGGAGCTGGTGCCGGGCCGCGTTCTGCATCGCGGCGAATTATCGGCCTATCCGCTTGCGTTTTTGACGCATTCGGCATATTTCCGGCATTCCTCCACGCGAACTGGAAATCTGGAGTGCCAAATGGCCCGTGTCACCGTTGAAGATTGCGTCGACAAAGTTCCCAATCGGTTCGAGCTGGTGCTTCTCGCCGCGCACCGGGCCCGCGAGATCTCGGCCGGGGCGCCGATCACCGTCGACCGGGACAACGACAAGAACCCCGTCGTCTCTCTGCGCGAGATCGCGGAAGAGACGCAGCAGGCCGACGCGCTGCGCGAGCGGATGATCGAAAGCCACCAGACCCAGATCGAGGTGGACGAGCCGGAAGAGGACGCCATGGCGCTGCTGATGGGGGCCGAGGCCGACAAGCCCGCCGACGACGACCTGTCCGAGGAAAAACTGCTGCGCGCTCTGATGGAAGCGCAGGAACCGCGCTAAGGGCGGCACTGCCATGCCTCTGGACCGCCTGATTGGGGTCGACGATCTGGTCGACAGGGTCCGAGGCTACAACCCCAGGACAAACGAGGCGCTGCTCCGCTCGGCCTACGAATATGGCGCGCGGATGCACGACGGCCAGCTGCGCCAGTCGGGCGAGCCGTATTTCACCCACCCCGTGGCGGTGGCGTGGATCCTGACCGACATGAAGCTGGACGACGCCACAATCGTCACGGCGCTGCTGCATGACACCATCGAGGATACCCGCTCGACCTATTCCGAGATCGCCGAGAAGTTCTCGCCGGAAATCGCGGAACTGGTCGACGGCGTCACCAAGCTGACCAACCTGCAGCTGTCGTCGTCCGAGACCAAGCAGGCGGAGAACTTCCGCAAGCTGTTCATGGCGATGAGCAAGGATCTGCGGGTGATCCTGGTCAAGCTGGCCGACCGGCTGCACAACATGCGCACGATCAAGTCCGTGCGCTACGAAAAGCAGGTGCAGAAGGCGCGCGAGACGATGGATATCTTCGCGCCGCTCGCCGGCCGCATGGGCATGCAGTGGATGCGCGATGAGCTGGAGGACCTGGCCTTCAAGGTCATCAACTCCGAGGGCCGCAATTCGATCATCCGCCGGTTCCTGACGCTGCAGCGTGAAACCGGCGACGTGATCGACAAGATCACCAACGACATCCGCTTCGAACTCGACAAGGCCGGCATCAAGGCCGAGGTGATGGGCCGCGCGAAGAAGCCCTATTCGATCTGGCGCAAGATGCAGGACAAGGGCCTGTCCTTTTCGCGGCTATCCGACATCTACGGCTTCCGCGTGCTGACCCATTCCGAGGCCGACTGTTATCGCGTGCTGGGTGCGATCCACCAGCGCTGGCGCGCGGTGCCGGGGCGGTTCAAGGACTATATCAGCCAGCCCAAGTCGAACGGCTACCGCTCGATCCACACGACCGTCTCGGGCCGCGACGGCAAGCGGGTCGAGATCCAGATCCGCACCTTCCAGATGCACGAGGTGGCCGAGGCCGGCGTCGCGGCGCACTGGGCCTATCGCGACGGGGTCCGGTCGGAAAACCCGTTCGCCGTCGATCCCGCGACCTGGCTGAAAAGCCTCTCCGAGCGCTTCGAAAGCGCCGAAGACCACGACGAGTTTCTCGAGCACATGAAGCTGGAGATGTACGCCGACCAGGTGTTCTGCTTTTCGCCCAAGGGCGACGTGGTGAAACTGCCGCGCGGGGCGACGCCGCTGGACTATGCGTACGCGATCCATACGCGCATCGGCGACAGCTGCGTTGGCGCCAAGGTCGATCACATGCGCGTGCCGCTCTGGACCCGGCTGAAGAACGGCCAGATGGTCGAGATCATGACCGCCGCCGGTCAGCGCCCGCAACCCTCGTGGCTGGACATCGTCGCCACCGGCCGCGCCAAGGCGGCGATCCGCAAGAGCCTGCGCGACGAGGACCGCGAACGCTATGTCAAGCTGGGCAAGGAACTGGCGCGGGTGGCCTTCGAGCATGTCGGCAAGCGCGCCACCGACAAGGCGCTGACCACGGCCGCGAAACAGCTGGGTCTGATGTCCTCGGCGGAATTGCTGGCGCGGCTCGGTTCGGCCGAGATGACCGCCCGCGACGTGGTCGAGACCCTGTACCCGGAACTGGGCCAGGCCCGCGGCGACGAGATCGAGCCGGGCCGCGCGGTGATCGGCCTGCGCGCCGATCAAAGCTTCGAGCGTGCCAATTGCTGCCAGCCGGTCCCGGGCGAGCGCATCGTCGGCATCAGCTATCGCGGCCGCGGCGTCGTGGTCCACGCCATCGATTGTCCCGCGCTGCAGGAACTGGAGGACGAGACCGACCGCTGGGTCGACCTGCAATGGCATTCCGGCCAGCACCCGCCGATCCACACCGTCAGCCTCGACATGACCATCAGCAACGAGAAGGGCGTGCTGGGTCACATCTGCACCCTGATCGGCGAGCAGAACGCGAATATTTCCGATCTGCAATTTATCGACCGGAAACCGGACTTTTATCGCCTTATTGTAGATGTTGACTTACGTGACGCCGAGCATCTGCATAACGTGATGCTCGCCGTGGAGGCGGAAAGCGATGTGGCATCGGTCAAGCGGCACCGCGATCTGAGCAGAAAACCGTAACCGGGGGACCCCGCAGAAGTGGTCTTCAAACGCCGCAATCCCAAGACCTGGCTGCAGACCATCGGGCACCTGTTCTATCCCAAAGGCGGATGGAGCCGCGCCGCAAGCTACGTGATGCACCGGCTGCGCCGGCTTCCCGATCCGCCGCACCGCATCGCGCGCGGGGTCGCCGCAGGTGTTTTCATCTGCTTCACGCCGTTCTTCGGATTGCATTTCCTGCTGTCCGCCGCGCTGGCCTTCGTGATGCAGGGCAACATCATCGCGGCGCTCCTGGCGACCTTCTTCGGCAACCCGCTGACCTTTCCGTTCATCGCCACGATCAGCCTCGAGCTCGGCTCGTGGATGATGGGAACGCCGGGCGGATTTCATCTCGAGGCGGTGGGTCGCGCGTTCAGCCAGGCCTCGGTCGAGCTTTGGCAGAACTTCGGCGCCATCTTCAGCGGAAGGGAAGCGGACTGGCAGCGCATGGGCGTGTTCTATCGCGGCGTGTTCTGGCCCTACCTCGCCGGCGGGATGGTGCCGGGCGTGGTCTCGGGCGTCATCGCCTACTACCTGACCTTGCCCGCGGTCACGGCCTACCAGAAGCGCCGGGTAAAAAGGTTGCAGTCCCGCTTTGAAAAGCGGCGCGCGAAGCTGACCAAGAGTGGCGCCGCGCAGGAACCGGATCGGCTGCTGTAGCGCCGTGTCCGCGGCGTCGCGGCGCCGGCTTTCGATTTCGATTTATCTGGCAGTGATTCTGTCCTAACCAGACCTGACCGATCCGCAAACGGGGGCCGCCATGCCTGCGACACAGCCATTGGGCAAGCTTCGCCTCGGGGTGAACATCGACCACGTCGCCACGGTGCGCAACGCGCGCGGCGGCGCCTATCCAGACCCGATCCGTGCCGCGCGGATCGCCGAAGAGGCCGGCGCCGACGGCATCACCGCGCATCTGCGCGAGGACCGGCGGCACATCTCCGACGACGACATCGCCCGGCTGATGGACACGCTGTCCCTGCCGTTGAATTTCGAGATGGCCGCGACGCCGGAAATGCAGGCCATCGCCCTGCGCCACAAGCCGCACGCCGTCTGCATCGTGCCGGAAAAGCGCGAGGAGCGGACGACCGAGGGTGGCCTGGAAGTGGCGCGCGAGGAGAACCAGCTGGCGCATTTCATCGCGCCCCTGCGCGATGCCGGTTGCCGGGTGTCGATCTTCATCGCCGCCGACAGCCGCCAGATCGAGGCCGCCCACCGGATCGGCGCCGCGGTGATCGAGCTGCACACCGGCGCCTACTGCGACGCCCATGCCGAGGGCCGCCTTGAAGAGCGCGATGCCGAGCTGGAGCGCCTGCGCGAAATGTCCGCCTATGCCCATTCGCTGGGGCTCGAGGTGCATGCCGGGCATGGCCTGACCTACGATACGGTGCAGTCGGTCGCGGCCTTTCCGGAAGTGATGGAGCTGAATATCGGCCACTTCCTGATCGGCGAGGCGATCTTTCGCGGCCTGGTCCCTGCGATTGCAGAAATGCGCCGGCTGATGGAAGAGGCGCGTGCGCCGGCCTAAGGCGGCACGCACAAGAAAAGGGCCCCGCTATGGGGGCCCTGATCCGTCGAACACATGTGACCGCTTAGTTGACGGCACCGGCCGATTCTTCGTCCTCGAGGGTTTCAAAGATCATCGCGGCGGTCTCGTTCGCGATGCTGTCGTCGTCCAGCAGTTCAGCGACCGTCGGGTCCAGCGTCGGGTTGCCCTGGTTCGAGCGCGCGGCGATGCCGGCGTGGATGCGTGCGGCTTTTTCGGTGATGCCCGAACCGCCGGTGAAGATGACGCCTTCGTTGCCGCCATCGTCAGCGGCGAAATGCTTGCGGACTTCCAGCGTGGTGGTCGGCTGGTCGGCCAGCGCCGGGGTCGCGAGAGCCAGCGCGGCAGCAGCGAAAATCATGCGGGTCATAGTTATTTCCTTTCAGATCGTTTCAAGCCTAAGAGGCAGAGCGCCTCGTCGTATGGCCCCTCAACCTTGGCGGAACGGCAAATGTTTCTTACATTTCCATGACGTTGGCGTGAGACAGGCGTGAGCACGCGCTGCCGCAAGCCCGGACAAGAAAAGGGGCCCGAAGCCGGGCCCCTTCGCTTTCATTCGCCTTGGTGCAGACCTAGCTGGTCGGATCTTCGTCTTTCAGCTGCCGGAAGATGCGCGCGGCGGTTTCGTTGACGACGCTGTTGGCGTTCGAAAGGAGTCTCTCGACCGTGGGCGCGAGAGAGCCGTTCACATGGTCCTCTTGCCGGGCTTGCGCGGCATGTATCTCTGCCGCGCGCCGGGTAATGCCGCGGCCGCCGAAAAATACACGCTTGTCGTTGCCGGATTCGCTCTGGGCGAAGTGCTGGCGCACTTCCAGAAGCGTGCGGGGCTGTCCAGCAAGACCCGGCGTTGCAACGGCCAGGGCGGCTGCGACCAGAATAAAGCGGATCATCAAATGATTCCTTCATGGATCACTGGCCGAACCGGCCAGTTTGGTTGGGGCGTGATGACCCCAAGCGCCAATATACACCCGCCCGTTTCGGCGCGCCTTCACAGTGCTGTGTCGTCATTGAAATGATCGCTCACGACTGTTCCGGGCATCGCGGCAAGGGTCCGGTGACCACCCGCTCGTCCCAGATCATCGTCAGTGTCTCTTCCGACAGCGCGAAATCCAGCCGGTAGTCGCGCACTGCATCTTCGCCGCATTGCGCGCGCGTGCTGGCAAACAGCCCGTCGCCGCGCGGCTCGACCAGCAGCCAGTCGAGGCGGCACCAGATGATGCCGTGGCGCATCCAGCCGGGGCGAATCTCGAAAGGCTGGGCCAGCAGGCTGGCGCCCGGAACGATCGGCTGCGCGGCGCATTGGCGCTCGTCGCCCCAGAGACCGTAAAGTGCCGTGCGCTCGTCGGCCATGGCCGGAGACAAAGCCAGCAGAAAAATAGGCACGCGCCACATGCGCCGGACCTAAACGCTCGGCGCCCGCCCGGCCAGTCCCATTCGGTCGATCGCGGTTTGCCAAACGTCCGTCAGCATGCCAAACCGGGCGCATCCGCCGACTGCGAGACCCGCCGATGATCCGTGCCGCCACCCTGAGATTCCGGACGCATCGATGATCCTGGGCATCGGTACCGACCTGGCCAATATCGAGCGGATCGAGCGCACGCTCGAGCGCTTCGGCGACCGGTTTCGCAACCGCGTCTTCACCGAGATCGAGCAGCGCAAGGCCGAGCGGCGGCGCGACACCGCGGGCACCTATGCCAAGCGCTGGGCGGCAAAGGAGGCGTGCTCCAAGGCGCTGGGCACCGGCCTGCGCATGGGCATCGCGTGGAAGGACATGTCGGTGACGAACCTGCGCAGCGGCCAGCCGGTGATGCACGTGACCGGCTGGGCCGAGGAACGGCTGCGCGCCATCACCCCCGAGGGCCACGAGGCGGTGATCCACGTCACGCTAACCGACGACCACCCCTGGGCGCAGGCCGTCGTCCTGATCGAGGCGCGCCCGCTTAACTAGGCGTCGAGCGCGGCGGACAGCGAGGCGCCCAGGTCGGCCCGGCTGATCGGCTTGGTCAGGCGTGCGACGCTGGGCGGCGGCGCGCGATCGTCGGCGGCCGGGATCTGGTGGTAGCCCGACATCAGCACGCAGTTCAGGCCCGGCCGCATCCGCCGGGCGTGCTGGACCAGGTCCGTGCCCTGCATCTCGCCGGGCATCACCACGTCGCTAAGCACCAGCGAGATGTCGGAATGGTCCTCGAGCAAATTCAGCGCGGATTGGGCGGTGTCGGCCTGGATCACGCGATAGCCGAGCGACTGGATCTGCCGCGCGGTGATCTTCCGCACGCTGGGATCGTCCTCGACCAGCAGGACGAGCGCGCCGTCGCCCTGACGGTCCAGCGTGTCCTCGGGCTCTTCCCGGATCTCCTCGGGTATCGCGACGCCGGCCTTGAAGTACAGGGTCACCGTGGTTCACATGCCCGGCGCCGAGGCGATCCCGACATCGCCGCCCGATTGCTTGGCAAATCCCAGGACCATCGGCAGCCCCAGACCCGAGCCCTTGCCGACGCCCTTGGTCGAATAGAATGGCTCCAGCGCGCGGTTGCGGACCTCGTCGGACATGCCGGACCCGGTGTCGGTAACGGCGATGCCGACATAGTCTCCCGGTTCGAGGTCAAGGCCGGCGCGGCGGAGCGCGGCGGCGTCAAAGCGATGACGCGAGCCGTCGATCCGCAGCAGCCCGCCCGAGGGCATCGCGTCGCGGGCATTGACCACGAGATTCAGCATCGCGCTTTCGAACTGGGCGCGGTCGACAAGCGCCATGCATCGGCCGGCGCAGTGCGGCAGGTCGATCTCGATGGATGTCGGCAGGGTTCTGCGGAACAGCGTCCCCAGTTCCCTGACCGTCATGCACAGATCCAGCGGCTCTGGGCTCAGCATCGACTTGCGGCCGAATGACAGAAGCTTGCCGGTCAGAACCGCGCCGCGGGCCGTGGCGCCCAGCGCCGCGTCGATCATCTCGGCCTCGTCCTTGGGAGTCGCGCCTTCCTTCAGCAATTCCAGGTTGCCCATGATCACGGCGAGCAGGTTGTTGAAATCATGCGCCACACCGGCGGTCAGGCGGCCCACCGCCTCCAGCTTCTGGCTCTCGCGCAGTTGCGCCTCGGCCAACCGCAGGTCGGTCAGGTCCATGCTGGTGCCAATTTCGGCGACCACCTGTCCAGAGGCGTCCAGTTCCGGCTCGACGATCTCGCGCAAGTGCCGGATGCTGCCGTCGGGCCACAGGGCGCGATATTCCAGCTCGGCCGGTTCCCCGTGGCGGATGCGCCGGATCGTGCGGCGCACCCGGTCCCGGTCGTCGGGATGGACGTAGCACAGCTCGGGGTCCAGCCCGGCGGTCGCGGCGACGAATTCCTCGGGCGTCATCCCCAGATGCTCGGCATGGCGGCGCGAACAATAGACGCAGTCGCCGGTGGCGGTGTCGAATTCGAAATGCCCCAGCGACGCCAGTCGGAATGCGGTGCGCAGCCGGGCCTCCTTTTTCGCGCGCTCGGTCAGCGAACGCTCCTTCTCGCGACGCTCGTCCTGCAGATCCGCCTCCAGCCCGGCGCGGTGGCGGTCGAGTTCCGCAAGCGTACAGTCGAGATCGTCCCGCAGCGCGCCAAGCCAGTACCCGGCCCCGAAGGACAGCAGCGTCCCCAAAGCCACGTTGGGCAGCGTGCCGGTCAGGGCCGGGGGTCCGATCCCCAGGAAATAGCAGCGCACGATCTCGACCGAGGTAAGCGAGGCCGCGATGACACCGAACCACCGCCCACCGGCAACGGCCGCGACGATGATCGACGCGAACATCGCCAGGAACGGGATCGGCATCTGTCCGCCGAAGGCATGGGTGTACTCGTAGGCGCCGATGACAATGACTATCGGGACGAGGCAAAAGGCACGAAGGCCCGCGATACCAGGGGACGTTAATTGCAGGACCATCGTTGCCGAAATCGTGTTCCGAATACCTTCATCGCCGTTTGCCACCGCGATACACGGATTTCACGAAAATTCAACGGCAATTAATGCACAAGTTGTGCCGGGCCCGGCCCGTTGCTGGCGGTTCCGCGCAGGCTGGCATGGGCAATCGCTTGACTCAAAGCCCCTTGCCCCCCATGACACGCCGGACGCGAAGCGCGAGGCAGGTATGAGTATGTCGAGCAAGGCAGCCAAGAGGGACGGGTTCCTCGAAACCGTCAAGACCATTGTCTATGCCCTGCTGATCGCGGGCGTCTTCCGGACCCTGTTCTTTCAGCCGTTCTGGATCCCGTCGGGCTCGATGAAGGACACGCTGCTGATCGGCGACTTCCTGTTCGTCAACAAGATGGCCTACGGCTATTCCAGATATTCCTGTCCGTTTTCGCTGTGTCCCATCTCGGGCCGAATCCTGGGCAACGAGCCGGAAATGGGCGACGTCGTGGTGTTCCGCCATCCGGTCGCCGGCAGCGATTTCATCAAGCGGGTCGTCGGCCTGCCGGGCGACAAGGTGCAGGTCAAGGACGGCGTGCTGTTCATCAACGGCATCGAGGCCACGCAGGAGCCGCAGCCGCCCTTCGAGGAGATCTTCGAAAAGCAGGGACCGGTCGGCAGCCTGCCGCAATGCACCAATGCCGGCGTCGCGCTGGGCGGCGTCTGCGTGAAGGAACGGTTCACCGAGACGCTGCCCAACGGCCTGACGCACTCGATCCTCAACATCCGCAGCTCGCAGCTGGACAACACCCCCGTGTTCACGGTGCCCGAAGGACATTTCTTCTTCATGGGCGACAACCGCGACAATTCCACCGACAGCCGCGTGGCGCAGTCGGCGCTGGGTGTCGGCTTCGTGCCGTTCGAGAACCTGATCGGTCGCGCCGACCGGATCATGTTTTCCTCTGCCGGCCGCTCGATGCTGTTCTTCTGGACCTGGCGCGGTGACCGGTTCTTCAAGGGAATCGAGTGAAGCTTTCGGGCGAGCTGAAAGCATTCGCCAAGCGGCTGGGACATGACTTCGCACGCCCCGAACTGCTGACCCGCGCGCTGACGCATCCGTCGTTCGCCACCGGAACCCGGCCTGACAACCAGCGCCTGGAATTCCTTGGCGACCGGGTGCTTGGGCTGGCGATGGCCGAGGCGCTGTTGCGGTCCGACAAGCAGGCCGCCGAAGGCAAGCTGGCGCCGCGCTTCAACGCGCTGGTGCGCAAGGAAACCTGCGCCGCGGTGGCCCGCGACCTCGACCTCGGCGGCGTGCTGCGGCTGGGACGCTCCGAGATGCTGTCGGGCGGGCGCCGCAAGGAGGCGCTGCTGGGCGACGCGATGGAGGCGGTGATCGCCGCTGTCTATCTCGACGCCGGTTTCGACGCCGCGCAGAAGGTGATCCTGGCGGCCTGGGGCGACCGCATCGACAACGTCGACGAGGACGCGCGTGACCCCAAGACCGCGCTGCAGGAATGGGCCCAGGCCCGCGGCCTGACGCCCCCCGACTATGTCGAGATCGGCCGCGAGGGGCCCGACCACGCGCCGCAATTCACCATCGAGGCACGGCTGGAGAGCGGCGAATGCACCCGGGCCAAGGCAAACTCCAAACGCGCCGCCGAACAGGACGCCGCGCGCCGGCTGCTGCGGCGACTGGACGGCTAGCGGCCGGCGGCGTCCCGCCGGGGCGGAACAAGCCGGCCGGGTTTGACTGGGCTGGCGGCATCGCGCGGACCGTCGCGGTGGATGGTGGCATAAACTTTCGCTGAGAGGCGGAAGGCGGGCGCTCCCCACGCGAGCCTTGCCCACTGGCCTTTGCCGCGCGCTTTCTCTATGCGGTTGCAGCTACGTCCGCCTAAAAGGAAGCCGCATGACCACCCGCGCCGGTTTCGTCGCCCTGATCGGAGAGCCCAATGCGGGCAAGTCGACCCTGCTCAACCGCATGGTCGGCGCCAAGGTTTCGATCGTGACCCACAAGGTCCAGACCACGCGCGCCCGCCTGCGCGGCGTCGCGATGGAGGGGGACGCGCAGCTGATCTTCGTCGACACGCCCGGCCTCTTCCGCCCGCGCCGCAGGCTCGACCGGGCCATGGTCGCCGCGGCCTGGACCGGCGCCGCCGATGCCGACGTCGTGGTGCTGTTGATCGAGGCGCATCGCGGGCTGACAGAGGGCGTCCAGGCGATCCTCGACGGTCTGCGCGAAAAGGGCGGCGGCCGTCCAGTCGCGCTGGCGATCAACAAGATCGACCGTGTCAGGTCCGAGGTGCTGCTGGGTCTGGCCGAAGAGATGAACGCCGCCTTCGACTTTGCCGAGACCTTCATGATCTCGGCCGAAAAGGGCCACGGCGTCGACGACCTGCGCGCCTGGCTGGCGCGCACCGTGCCCGAGGGACCGTGGCTTTATCCCGAGGACCAGATCGCCGACCTGCCGATGCGGATGATCGCCGCCGAGATCACCCGCGAGAAGCTGACGCTGCGCCTGCACCAGGAGCTGCCCTATCAGCTGACCGTCGAGACCGAGAGCTGGGACGAGCGCAAGGACGACTCGGTGCGGATCGAGCAACTCGTCTATGTCGTGCGCGACGGGCACAAGGGCATCGTGCTGGGCAGCAAGGGCGAGACGATCAAGGCGGTGGGCCAGGCGGCCCGGGCCGAGCTGGAGGAATTCCTGGGGCGCAAGGTGCACCTGTTCCTGCAGGTCAAGGTGCGTCCCGGCTGGCAAGACGAGGCAGAGCGCTACAGCGCCATCGGCCTCGACTTTTCCGACGGCGGCTGACCGGCAAGGCGCCGGTTCACACCAGCCCTTCTGCCACCAGGAAACGCGCGGTGGCGCGGACCGCTGCGTCCGGCGGGGTGAACTCCAACCCCAGCACCGACCTCGGAGGGGCCGGGTCCTTGCCATCCGCGCCGCAGCGGCCCAAAACGCAGGCCGGAGGCGGCGCGCGACAGGAGGCACGCGATGCGCAAGGGTGGCCCGGCGGCACAAATTGACGGGGCGTGCAGGGCGGCGGGACAGACCGGCCGCCCCGGGCTGGCGCCGGCCGGCGACGTGGGGCGATCATGGCGCGCCTGACCTCGGATTTCTGGGTGCGGGCCTATCTGACGCGGCTGCGGCTGGCCGACATCCCGGCCTTCGTCGTCTCGAAGGGCGATGCCACCGCCGGTGCCGTTCTGATCAAGCTGAACACCCTCGACGGCAACGCGGTGCTGCATCAGCGCTCGGTCGACCTGATGACCGGCGCGCGCTCCTGGGTCGTGCTGGCCGAGGGCCCCGAGGCCGAGGTCGACGCCTCGGTCGCCAGGCAGCGCGGCTTCGACCCCGATCTCTGGGTCATCGAGGTCGAGGACCGCGCCGGGCGCCACCTGCTGGACGAGGACGGCCTGGCGTAGATCGCGCCCTTGCAACCGGCCCGGCCCCGCCGATACTGCGGTCCATGATCGAATGGACCGACCAGGGCACGATCCTCGCGCTGCGCAGGCACGGCGAAACCTCGGCCATCGTCGAGGTCTTCACCGAACTTCACGGCCGCCATGCCGGCGTCGTGCGCGGCGCGACCAGCCGGCGCACGGCCCCGGTCCTGCAGCCCGGCACCCATGTTGCGGCGACATGGCGCGCGCGGCTCGAGGATCACCTGGGACACTTCACGCTGGAGCCGCTGCAAAGCCGCGCGGCGGCGGTGATGAGCGGGCGGCTGGAACTGGCCGGCCTGAACGCGATTACCGCGCTTTTGTCCTTCACCCTGCCCGAGCGAGAGGCGCATCCCGGCCTCTACCGCCGCTCGATGGCGCTGCTCGACATGCTGGGCGAAACCGAGGCCTGGCCGCTGGCCTATCTGCGCTGGGAGCTGGCGCTGCTGGAAGAGATGGGGTTCGGGCTGGACCTGTCGGCCTGCGCGGTGACCGGGGCCGCCGACGGGCTGATCTACGTCTCGCCGAAATCCGGGCGCGCCGTGTCCGGCACCGGCGCGGGCGACTGGGCCGACAAGCTGCTGCCGCTGCCGCGCTGCCTTCTGGGCGCGGCCGAGATGGACATGAGCGAGATATCGGCGGGTCTGCGGATGACGGGACATTTCCTGAACACATGGCTCACCCCAGCTCTGGGCGACCGTCCGCTGCCCGCCGCGCGCCAGCGGCTCGCCGACCTATTGGCGCGCCAGGCCTGAGCACCATTCGCTGCGTTGCAGCATATTTCCGTTAATCATGTGTAAACGCAGAATGTTTCGCGCGCGAAACATTTCGCCGCCTCATTCCGCCCGGAACACCATCTCGCGCCCCGCATCGTTCGACAGGATCATCACTTGGCCCGACACCTCGGCCAATGTCATCGATTGCAGCGCGTCGAAGAACATGCCCTCGGCGGCCAGCTCGGGACAGCCGCGCTCGGTCACCGACATCGCCTTAAGCCCGAACCACGGCAAGGGCAGTGTTTGCCGCGCCGCGTAGCTGTTGCAGGGGCCCTCTCCCGCGACATGTCCCGCTTCGGGCAGCGTCAGCGTGGCCCGCGCCGGAAACGGCGTGCCGTCCAGCTCTGCCAGGACATAGACTGCGCCCGGCGCGGCATATCCCGACACCGTCTCGTCCTTGCACGCGGGGATCAGCAGGACCAGCGGCAGGAGAAGGCGCAGCACGTGGCTCACAACTCCCTGTTCCGGATCAGCCAGTCCGCGGCGGCACGCACCGAGTCCCCGGCCGGTATGAAATCGAAGTCCAGCAGTTCGCGCGCCCGGTCATTGGCGATCTCCCGCCGCTGGCCCAGTTCCGGCACGATCGAGGCGATCGCCTTGTCGAACAGGCCCAGGAACCGGACGATGGAATTCGGCGCCCGGCGGGTCACGACCTTGCGGTCCGGATGGGCTGCCTTGATGATCTCGGCCATCTCGTGCATCCACATGAACCGGTCGCTGGCGATGATACGCTTGCCCCGGCTCTCGTCGCGCTGCAGCGCGCGGACATGCGCGCGCGCGACGTCCCGCACGTCGACGACGCCGAATCCGACGCGCGGGATCATCGGGTCCTTGGCGCGCAGCATGCGTTCCACCAGCTCGATGGACGTGCCGTAATTCTCGTCCAGCGGCGCGCCCAGCACCAGGGCCGGGTTGATCGTGGTCAGGTCAATCTCCGGCGCCTCGGTATTCACGAAGTCCCAGGCCGCCCGCTCGGCCAGTGTCTTGGACTTGGCGTAGGCCGTCGTTCCGGCCCGCTCCGTATCGGTCCAGTCCGCCTCGGTATAGGCCGCGCGTCCCGCGGGCAGATCGGTGCCGACCATTGCCACCACCGACGACGTCTTGACGACGCGACCGATACCCGCCGCCTGCGCCGCGCGCAGCGCCCGCAACGCCCCGTCCACCGCGGGGCGGATCACCTTTTCCTCGTCGTCCGGTTGCACCATCGGGAACGGCGATGCGGTGTGCATCAGCGCGTCGGACCCTTCCAGCGCCTCTTGCCAGCCCGCATCCTCGGTCAGGTCGAGCGCCGCGAATTGCAGCCGGTCGTCCAGCCCCTGTCGATCGGTCAGGTGCGGCAGGATCGCGTCGCGAACCTCGGACGCGCGGCCCGGCGACCGGACCGAGCCGCGCACGCGGTAGCCCGCATTCAGAAGTTGCAGAACGATATGTTTCGCGATGAAGCCGGTGGCCCCGGTGACGAAAACCGTTTGTGACGCCATTGCCGCCCCCTTGCCAAGATCTCGCGTCCGCCCCGCGGCACACGCCCCAGCGGGTCCGTCCCGCCGCGCGCCAGGCGCCGCGGTCGGGACGATATTTCCGACAGGTATAGATCAGGGATGTCGCGCCCGCCACGGAGTTGCGGGAACGCGCGAGGGCGCCGAAGCGGCTCGCGCCTGCCGGGCGCGTGGTGCCGGGGCGCTTACTGGCGGGCCGGCACGCCCGCGGGCCAGACCAGCCGCGGCGTGGCGAGCGTGTTCGAGGCCGTCTTACGCTCGGGCCGCGTCACGGCCGCGGCCGTGTGAATCTCGCACGACACGCCGTTGCCGTCGCGGTCATTGCGCTGGTGATAGCCCGGCTCGCCGGCGTGGGCCGGGGCCAGGCCGACCTTTTCGGCCAGGTCGCAATGAAGGGTCGCGGCATGGTGGCGCAAGTCGGTCTCCAGCGGCCACGGGCTCTGGTACATCGTGTAGCCCGCGGTCGCGCCCAACGCGGCCAGTCCGCCTGCGGCCAGCAGGCTGAGCGAGGGCCTGCGCCGCGGCGCGCGCATCCGTCCGCCCGTGGTGACGTATGTGGGCGTGGCCTGGCCAGAGTTCGCAGGCCGCCAATCCAGGCGCGGGTTGGACGGATCCAGCCCGTCCGACCCGGAATTGCCGCCGGTCATGTAAATCAGGGAGGATCCGATCAGCGATCCCAGAAGGATCACCAGTGCGACCATCGCCGCAAGAGACTCGAATGAGAGTTCGATCATGAAATACACCTCAGGCTCTCAGCCCCCGCCGATACCGGATGCGAACCCTAGCGCAATCAGCGACGGATTTCGTCGGCGGCTTTTTCTGGCATCCGGGCGGGGACGGATTTCGTCGGCATCGGCCGCGACATCGGTGCAGGGTGTCGCGAGCAAAACTCATTAAAAACAAATGGTTGCAACGTGAGTGGTGGATCGGGCCGGCGGGCTTGCTTGCAAAAAGGCATCATCGCGGCAGCGATGCGACAATACACGTTTCTGGAACAAACAGGCGGTTTTGCCCTGCATTGGCCCGGAACGGGAAACCCGTCACCCCAGCAGCCGCCTTGCGATCACCTGCGCCTGGATCTCCGCCGCGCCCTCGAAAATGTTCAGGATCCGGGCGTCGCACAGGATCCGGCTGATCTGGTATTCCAGCGCGAAGCCGTTTCCGCCATGGATCTGCAGACCGTTGTCGGCGCAGGCCCAGGCGACCCGCGCACCCAGCAGCTTGGCCATCCCGGCCTCGAGGTCGCAGCGCCGGTCGGCGTCCTTTTCGCGGGCCGAGAAATAGGTCAGCTGGCGCGCCACCATGATCTCGACCGCCATCATCGCCAGCTTGCCCGAGACCCGCGGGAAGGCGATCAGCGGGCGGCCGAACTGCTTGCGGTCAAGCGCGTATTGCATCGAGATTTCCAGCGCCGACTGCGCCACCCCGATGGCCCGCGCGGCGGTCTGGATGCGGGCGCTTTCGAAGGTCTGCATCAGCTGTTTGAAGCCCTGGCCCTCGGTCCCGCCCAGAAGGTTTTCGGCCTTCACCTCGAAGCCGTCGAAGGCCAGTTCGTACTCTTTCATGCCGCGATAGCCCAGCACCTCGATCTCGCCGCCGGTGAGGCCGGCGTCGGGGAACGGATCGGTGTCGGCGCCCGGGGTCTTCTCGGCCAAGAACATCGACAGGCCGCGGTAATCCTCGGTCGCGGGATCGGTGCGCGCCAGAAGCGTCATCAGGTGGGTGCGCGCGGCATGGGTGATCCAGGTCTTGTTGCCGGTGACGCGGTAGCTCTCGCCATCCTTCACCGCACGGGTCCGCAGCGCGCCGAGATCGGAGCCTGTATTCGGCTCGGTGAACACGGCGGTGGGCAGGATCTCCCCGCTGGCGATCCTGGGCAGCCATTGCGATTTCTGCTCGTCGGTGCCGCCGCAGAGGATCAGTTCGGCGGCGATCTCGGAGCGGGTGCCGAGGCTGCCCACGCCGATATAGCCGCGCGACAATTCCTCGCTGACCACCACCATCGAGGCCTTGGACAGGCCGAAGCCGCCGAGGTTTTCGGGGATGGTCAGGCCGAACACGCCCATCTCGGCCAGTTCCGTGATGATCTCCATCGGGATCAGCGCGTCCTTCAGGTGCCAGTCATGGGCATGCGGCGTGACCTTCTCGTCGGCGAAGCGGCGGAACTGGTCGCGGATCATTTCGAGTTCGTCGTCCAGCCCGGTGGCGCCGATCGTGGCGCGGCCGGCATTGTCCTGCATCA
>JAHELH010000012.1 GCA_024644285.1 Paracoccaceae bacterium
CGGCGTAGGGCCAGATCAAGAGCGTGCGGTAGGTGGTGGCGCCCTTGATCAGCCGGTCGGCGAGGACGGCGAGCCAGAGGGCGAAGCCCATCGAGACGACGGTGACGAGGATCGAGAAGATCGCGGTGGTGACGAAGGAGGCGCGGTAGAAGGGGTCCTTCAGCAGGAACTCGAAATTGCCCAGGCCCACCCACTGCATCGACAGGCCGAAGGGATCGGGGATGAAGAGCGACTGCCAGACGGCCTGGCCGGCGGGGTAGAAAAAGAAGACCGCGGTGACCAATAGCTGCGGCAGCAGGAGCAGGAGCGGAAGCATCCAGCCCTTGAAGATGACGCGCTTTTCCAAAGACCGTCTCCCAGAGTGGTCCGCCCCGGACCTGGATCCGGGGCGGGGATCGCCTTAACGGTTCGCCTGCTCGAAGCGGCGCAGCAGCGCGTTGCCGCGTTCCACGGCGCTGTCGAGGGCGACTTGGGCGGTCTTGTCGCCGGCCCAGACGCCTTCGAGTTCCTCGTCGATGATGCCGCGGATCTGGTCGAAGAAGCCGAGCCGCAGGCCCTTGGAGTTGGCCGTCGGCTCTTTGGCGGTCATCTGCATGACGGCGACGTCGGTGCCGGGGTTTTCATCGTAGAAGCCCATCGCCTTGGTCTTGTCGCCGGCGGCCGAGGTGATCGGCAGGTAGCCGGTATCCTGGTGCCACTGGGCCTGGACGTCGGCGGAGCTGAGGTATTTCAGGAAGGCCGCGACGCCCTCGTACTCCTCGGGCTCGTGGCCGGCCATCACCCAGAGCGAGGCGCCGCCGATGATGGTGTTCTGCGGCGCGCCCTCGACGCCGTCCCAATAGGGCAGGGGCCGGACCTCGAAGTCGAACTGGGCCTCGGCCTTGATGCCGGCATAGCCGGCGGAGCTTTCGGTGAAGAGCGCGCATTCGCCGGCGCGGAAGTTGGCGCCGCCCTCGTTGCGGCGGCCGTTATAGATGAACTTGCCGTCCTTCGCCCAGTCGCCCATCGCCTGGATGTGCTGGACCTGGACCGGGCCGTTGAAGGCCAGTTCCGTATCGGTGCCGCCGAACCCGTTATCCTTGGTGGCGAAGGGCGTGTTGTGGTAGGCCGACATGTTCTCCAGGTGCACCCAGCTTTGCCAGGCGGTCGTCATCGGGCAGTCGACACCGGCCTCTTTCAGCTGGCCGAGCACGTCGCCCACCTTTTGCCAGGTCGACAGATCGACGTCGGGGTCGATCCCGGCCTCTTGCAGCTTGTCGCGGTTGACCCAGAGCACGGGGGTGGACGAGTTGAACGGCATCGACAGCATCCGGCCGTCGGGGGTCGTGTAGTAGCCCTTGACCGAGCCGATATAGGCATCCGGATCCCAGTCGATCCCGGCCTCGTCCATCACCTCGTAGACCGGCTTGATGGCGCCCCCGGCGGCCATCATCGTGGCGGTGCCGACCTCGAAGACCTGCAGCAGGTGCGGCTGCTCGCCGGCGCGGAAGGCGGCGATGCCGGCGTTCAGCGTCTCGGAATAGTTGCCCTTGTGCGAAGGGGTGATGACATAGTCGCTCTGGCTTTCGTTGAAGCCGGCCGCGATCTGGTCGACGAGTTCGCCAAGGCGGCCGGAATGCGCGTGCCACCAGGAAAGTTCGGTTTGCGCGTGGGCGCTGGTGGCCATCGCGATCACCGACGCGGCAGCGCCGAGGATATGTCTGAGTTTCATGTTTCTCTCCCTAATACGGATATTGTTGGTGCGGTTTCCGTGTGCGGGGAGCGTAACGCCAGCGTGACGGGTGACGCAAGGCCGCCCCGGCGTCAGGCGGCCTTGCGGATGTCGCGGGAGAGTGAAGGATCTAGCGGGTGGCCAGGCGGTCGGTGAGGCCGGCGCCGATCAGGGCGAGGGCGGTCAGGGCAGTCCCGAGCAAAGCGAGCTTCATGGCGGGCATTCCTATGCAAGGGGTGCCCTTTGGTCGCGTCATGCGCGCGAACCATTCAATAATTCCCGAAACCGGGGTCAGGCGGCGGTGTCGAGCCAGATCGTCACGGGGCCGTCATTGACCAGGCGCACCGCCATTTCGGCGCCGAAGCGCCCGGTGGCCACCGGGATGCCCTGGGCCTGGATGCGCGCGGCGAAGACCTGGTAAAGCCGCTCGCCCTCGTCCGGGGCGCACGCCGTGGAAAAGCCGGGGCGGTTGCCGCGCGACGTGTCGGCGGCAAGGGTGAACTGGCTGACGATCAGCGCCGCGCCGCGCGTGTCGGTGATCGACCGGTTCATCTTGCCGGCCTCGTCGCGGAAGATGCGCAGCTTGGCGATCTTGGCCGCCAGCCTGTCGGCCTCGGCGTCGGTGTCGCCCTGCATGGCGCAGACCAGGATCATCAGGCCGGGGCCGATCTCGCCGATCACCGCGCCGCCGACCGAGACCGAGGCCCCGCTGACGCGCTGGATCAGCGCGCGCATGTCAGAGCTCGGAGGCCCAGGGCGGGTTGGCGCCGGCGCGGCTGACGGTGACGGCGGCGGCGCGCACGCCCAGCGTCAGCGCCTCGGTCAGCACGCGGTCGTCGAGATCGGCGATGGTGGACTTGTCCAGCGCGCCGGCCTTGTGCAGCGCCGCCAGAACGCCGGCGTTGAAGGTGTCGCCGGCGCCGACGGTGTCGGCGACCTCGACCCGCGTGGCGGGCACGAAGACCTCGCCGCCGGCGGTGACGCCGCGGGCGCCCTTGACGCCCTCGGTGACGCAGATGATGCGGGGGCCGGATTTCTTCGGCGTCTTCGACAGAAGCCCGCGCGCCAGTTCGCCGACCTCGCCCTCGCCGCGCAGCCAGCGCAGGTCTTCGTCGGAAAGCTTGACGATGTCGGCCAGCGCCAGCATCCGGTCGATGCGCGCGCGGTAGGTTTTCTCGTCCGCGATGAAACCGGGGCGGATGTTGGGGTCGATCATGGTGACGTGGCTGGCCGCCTCGCGCGCCATCAGCGCCTCGTAGGTGCCGCCGCAGGGCTCGACCACCAGGGAGATACCGCCGAAGAACAGCGCCTCGACGCTGTCGGGCAGTTCGGGCAGGTCGTCGGGCGTGATCATCCGGCCGGCGGTGTTCTCGTCGTAGAAGGCGTAGGAGGCCTGGCCGCCCACCAGCTTGACGAAGGCCAGCGTGGTCGGGCGGTCGGACAGGATGGCGTGGCCGGATTTTACGTTCGATTCGTTCAGCGCCTCGGTCAGGATCTCGCCGAAGAGGTCGCGCGACAGGCCGGTGAGCAGGCCCGACGGCGCGCCGAGGCGGCCCAGCGCGATGGAGGTGTTGAACACCGCCCCGCCGGCATAGGGCGCGAACGCGTCCTCTCCGGCGGTGGATTTCCGGGGCAGCATGTCGATCAGCGCCTCGCCGCAGCACAGGATCATCGCGGGCCTCGCATGTTAACGCTCACATCAGGTTAGCGGGAAGGCTGCGGCAGGGCAACGCGCGGCGTGCGATTGACGCAAGTCAACGCGCGGACCCGCCGGGCGTGGCAGGATCCGCGCGACTGCAATCCGCCGGCAAGGAGACAAGCCATGGTTGAATCGTCGCATACTTCGGGCCTCTGGCCGCAGCTTTACGAACCGTTCCGCACCGCGCGGGCGCGCTTGGCCGAGTGGCTGGCGCCGGCCGCCGAGGCCTCGACCGATGACAAGGTCTACACCATCGCCATGGAACTGCCCGGCGTCGGCGAGGAGGATATCGACCTGAGCGTCGCGGGCGGCGTGGTCACGGTGAAGGGCGAGAAGCGGTCGAGCCGCGAGGAGACGGGCGAGACCTGGTATTTCTCGGAGCGGCAATACGGGTCGTTCTCGCGCAGCTTCCGGCTGCCGCCGGATGCCGACGAGGCCGGGGTCTCGGCCGATCTGAAGAACGGCGTGCTGACGGTCACGGTGCCGAAGACCGGGCCGGAGGCGGACGCTGCCCGGAAAGTGAAGATCAAGCGGGGCTGATCCTATTGAGCGCCTGCGGCGCGCGCCATTTCTGCGCGCGTTGCGGCGTGAGCCCGTTGCGCGGCGCGGCGCCTTGTGCGGGCGACAGGCGGCCTCCGGCGGAGGTATTTCCGGCCAGATGAAGCGCGCCGGGCGGTCTAGCCATGCCAGCGCAGGATCTCGCCGAGCGGGGCGCGGCTGGTGCGGAAGGCATTGGCCGGATGGTCGCGGTCGGCGCGTCCGAAGGAGATGCCGCAGACCACCTGGCGGCTGTCGGGCAGGGCGAACCAGTCGCGCAGGATCGGCGCATGCGCAGCGACGGCGGCCTGCGGGATCGAGGCCACGCCCAGCGCCTCGGCGGCCAGGGTGAAGGCGGTGACGAAGGCGCCGCAATCGAGCACGCCGTAGGCGCCGAGATCGGTCTCGGTGGTGACCAGCGCGAAATGCGGCGCGCCGAAGAGGCGGAAGTTTTCCCGCATCTGGTGCGCCGAGGCGGCGCGGTCGCCCTTCTTCACGCCCACCGCGTCGTAGAGCGCCCAGCCGCACGCGGAACGGCGCTGCTTGTAGACGCCGGCATACCGGACCGGGAAGGGAATGTCGGGTTGCGCCGGGGCGGTCCCGGCGTGGGCGAAGAGCGCGTCGCGCAGGCGGGCGGTTTCCGGCGGGAGGGTGACGTCGACCTCCCAGGGCTGGGCGTTGCACCAGGACGGAACGCGGCCGGCGGTCTCGACGATGCGGGCGATGGTGGCGTCGGGGACCGGGTCGGGCCGGAAGGCGCGGCAGGAATGGCGGCGGCGCAAGAGGGCATCGAGCGTGTCGATGTCGGTCATTGGGTCTGGGCGTAGAAATAGCCGGCGATGGCGGCGAGGATCAGCCCGGCGATCACCGCAAGCGCGATCTTCCACTTCGACCAGGGGCGTTCGCCCTGGACCCGGCCGGTGCGGCCGTTGACCACGAAGCGGTAGCTTTCGCCCCGATACTTGTAGGCGGCGAGCCAGACCGGCAGCAGGATGTGCTTGAAGGTGACGTCGCTGACGGACGTGTCGATCCGGTGCACGCGCTGGCGGTCGCCGCCGATGTCGAAGCGCACGTCGCGCTCGATCACCCGGTCCATGTGGGCGCGGGCGAGGTGGAAGCCCGCGTCAAGCTCCACCGTGTAGCCCTCGGCGCGGAAGCCCGCGAGGTATTCGGGATTGTAGGGCTCCAGCGCCGCGAGATCCCAGGGCTCCAGCGCGTCGGTATAGCGTTTCGGCAGCGACGACGAGGCCAGGACGAGGACGTCGTCGAAGAACCGGGCGACGCGGCCGGAGGCGGGGCTCCAGCGGATCTTCTGCACGCGCTGGGTGTGCCGCTTGCCGTTGCGGGTGACGGTGCGGGTGACGTAGTAGACCGTGCCGCGCTCGCCGGTGTAGCTGGACTTGGTGTCGGCGTCGAAGGTCCAGTAGGGGACGTAGATGCCGTCCATCTTGCGGCCCTTGCGGGCATATTCCTGCAGGCCGCCAGGCGCGAACCAGAGCCGGCCCAGCCAGTCGGTCATGGCGCGGCGGGCGGTTTCCTCGTCGAGCGCGAAGGGCAGCAGCCCCTTGGGCTTGATGTGCCGGTGGGTGCCGGTGTCGGTGACCACCGGCGTGGCGCAGAACGGGCATTCGGCGGCGTGGGTGTCGGCGTCGAACTCGAACCGGGCGCCGCAATTGGGGCAGGAGACGGTGCGGGTTTCCTCGATCTCGGCCTGCGGCAGCGCGGCGTCGAGCGCGGCGCGGAAGTCGAGCTCGCGGATCGCGTGTTCCGGCGCGCCGCCGCCCGAGACCGGTTCCTCGTTGCCGCAATGGTCGCAGACCAGCTTGCCCTCGCCGGGGGCGAAGCGCATGTCGCTGCCGCAATTGTCGCAGGGAAAGCGATGCTCGACGGGCAGGGCGATGTCTTCGGTCTGCGACAAGGGGTTCTCCGGCGCGGGGTCGCTGCAGCATTCCCGCCCGCGCGGATGCCGTCAAGCGGTCAGAGGTAGCGGTGCAGCGCCCTGGGGAACATGATCCGCAGGGCGTTGTCGCGCAGGCGGACATGCCGCCAGACGTGAAAGCCGGCATGGACCACGACGATGCCGGCAAGGATGTAGAATTCGAAGATGTGGATCCGGCCGACGATCTCGTTGGCGTGCTCCATGTCAAGCGGCGGCGCGATGGGCAGCCAGCCGCCGGCCTTGAGCAGCACCGCCGAGGTCAGGCCCAGCAGGAACCCGGTCAGCGCCACGCCGAACAAACCCCAGATCAGCAGGCGGTGCAGCCACCAGTGCATCCGGCGGCCCCAGCCGGGAAGCTTGGGGCCGGGGCGGCTGGCCAGGCCACGCCGCAGGTAGTCGGCGAACCACAGGAGGGTGATTGTGACGAAAAAAAGGGCGATGTTGGAGTGGATCCGGAAGAACTCCTGCCCGCCGAGACCGAGCACCACCGACGGCGTCATGAACAGGAACCAGAGGAGCAGCGGCACCATCGTCCAGTGCACGACCTTCAGCACAGTGCGGCGGTGCGGCAGGCGCCGCCGCCAGCGTTCGCGAATGGCCGTGCCCCTGAGCGCTGGCCCGCGCGCGGCAACTGTTGTCGGACTGGTCATGAGGCAGTCACGGATATCGGGCCGGTTGAGTTTCAGCGACGCAGTCTGGCAGGATTTGCAGGGTTGTAAAGCCGCGTGGCGGCATCGGCGCCGGTGGATGGCGGCGGCGGCGGGGCGCACGATGCGCCGGTGGTTCGTGCCGATGGCCTACGGGCAGATCGAGGCATTTTGCCGATGCCGGACCGGCGCGACTGGGCGCGTGTGCCGGCAAGGCGCAGCGCCTGATCCTTGCCGTCAGGCGCCGGGCGGCGGCGGCGGCAGGACGGTGAAGAGCTGTGCCAGTTCCTGCACGTCCTCGGCCTTGAGCCAGCCGTCCTGGCCGGCGGTCCAGACATGGGTGTCGCGGGTGATCTCTCCGGCCGCGGCCATGCGTCCCAGCGCGGCCTTCGAGAACGGGCCCTTGGTCGCGCCGTTCTCGGCGATGTGCCAGACATGCTCGACCGGGGGCGGCGGCGGGGCGGGCGAAGCCGCCGGTGAGGGGGCATGAGCCGCGCCCCAGGGACCGGCCTGGGACATCTGGTTGGCCATCGCCATGCCCATCCCCATTCCGAGCCCGGCGCCCATGCCGCCGCCGCCCGACGGGTTGCTGGCCGCAGAAGTCATGGCCTCGGCGGCGGAATACTGGGTGAACCTGCCCAGGTCGCCCGCCAGCCCCATCGAGGTGCGCTTGTCGAGCGCGGCCTCGACGGCAGGCGGCAGGGAGATGTTCTCGATGTAGAACTCGGGCATGGTCAGGCCGTAGCCTTCCAGCGTCTTCGACACTTCCGCCGCGATCAGCTTGCCCAGATCGGCGGTGTTGGCGGCCATGTCCAGAACCGGGATGCCCGATCCGGCGATCACGCGGGAGAATTCCTGCACGATGATGTTGCGGATCTGGAAGCTGATCTCGTCCATCGTGAACTCGCCGTCGGTGCCGACGATTTCCTGCATGAAGCGGGCGGGGTCGGTGACGCGGATCGTGTAGGTGCCGAAGGCGCGGATGCGGGTCGGGCCGAATTCGGGGTCGCGCAGCATGATGGGGTTCTTGGTGCCCCATTTCAGATCGGTGAAGCGGGTGGTGTTGACGAAATAGATCTCGGACTTGAACGGCGATTTGAAGCCGTGGTCCCAGTGCTGCAGCGTCGTCATGATCGGCATGTTGTTGGTCTCGAGCATGTAGAGACCGGGGGTGAAGACATCCGCAAGCTGGCCCTCGTGGACGAACACCGCCGCCTGGCCCTCGCGCACCGTCAGCTTGGCGCCGTACTTGATCTCGTGGCCGTGCCGCTCGAAGCGCCAGACCATGGTGTCGCGAGTGTCGTCGGTCCAGTGGATGACGTCGATGAACTCGCCACTGAGGAAATCGAAAATGCCCATATGTGCCTCCACCGTTTCAGGGTCTGGGGTGCTTTAGCAAACCGTGCCGCGCCGCACTAGGGAAACCGCGCGGGGGATTTCCCCTCAGAGCCCGAAGCTGAGGCGGTAGCGCAGGCCATTTGGCGTGATGTCCCATTCCGCCGTGCCGCCGGTTTCCAGTGCCACCAGGTCGCGCAGGAGCCGCATTCCGAACCCGGTCTGTCCGGTGGCCGGGGCGCCGAGGTCGCAGGTTTCCCGCCATTCGAAATCGAAGCGCGCGCCGTCGGGGGCGTTGCCGCGGCGCCAGTCGAGTCTTACCGTGCCCTGCGGCCTAGAAAGCGCGCCGTATTTCGCGGCGTTGGTCGCCAGCTCGTGCAGGACGAGCCCCATGCTGCGGGCGAAGCCGGCGTCGATCTGCATCGGCTCGCCCTCGATGGCGATGCGGTCGGGGGCGTCCTTGCCGAAGGGCTCGAGCACCGATTCGGCCAGTTTCCTGACGTCGAAATCGCCGCTGGCGACGCCCTGGGTCAGTTCCATGCTGGACGCCAGGGTCAGCAGACGGCTGACGACGCCGTCGCGAAACTCGCGGGCGCTGCGGCCCTCTGTCGGGCTGAGCTTGACCAGCGCGGTGACGATGGACAGCAGGTTGCGGTTGCGGTGCCGGAGTTCGCCCATCAGCAGGCGCTGGAACTCTTCTTCGCGCCATTCGTCGGTGATGTCGCGCAACAGCCCGGTGCCGCCGATCGGCGTCCCGTCGGGCGCGGCCTCGACCATGCCGCTGGCCTGGATGCGGCGGGTTTCGCCGTCCGGGGTGTTGAGGCGGAACACCAGGTTGTAGGGCTGGCCGTTGGCGATGCTTTGCCGGATCTCGTCCTCGACATTGACGCGATCCTCGGCCGGCAGCCGCGCCAGCCAGTCGCGCGACACGTCGTCGTCCTCGCCGGCGCGGAGAATCTCGCGGGCGCGGTCGTCAAGTTCGGTCGCGCCGGTTTCGTAGCTCCATGTGACCCAGCCGAGTTCTGAGGATTGCGTCGCCAGGGCGATGGCGTCGCGGGCGCGGCGCAGGTCGGCCTCGGCGGCGCGCTGGTCGGTGACGTCGATATTGACGCCGACCATGCCGATGAATTGACCGGTGGAATCCAACCGGGGCTCGGCGGCGGTCTGCAGGACCCGCCAGGCGCCGTCCGTGGCGCGGCGGAACCGGGCCTCGGTCTCCATGCGGGTATGGTTCGACATGGCCACGGAGAACGGCGCGAAAAGCCGGTCCGCGTCGTCGGGATGCAGGGTGGAGGACCAGTCGAAATTGACCACGTCCCCGATGTCGACGCCCCAGAATTCGCGCTGGCGGCGGTTGAGAAACACGCATTTGCCGTCGGCGTCGCCGAGCCACAGCATCACCGGCGCACCCTCTATGATCACTTCGTAGAGGGTGCTGAGCGGCTCCTGGCCGGTGCTTTGCAGTACTGAAAAGGGCAACGCGTCTCCCTGTTTCCGTACGCGACCTAGCGTGATCGCGGTCGCCGTCTAGCTTTCGCCGCCCAGAAGCTCCGCCGCGATCGTCTCTGCGACCGGCCGCGCCTCTGACACCGTCATTCCGGGGCGCATGCGCGAATCGTACAGCATGCGCAAGAGCATTTCGTCATGCGTGGTCAGAAGCCCGAATTCCTCGTCGTCGTTGAAGATCGAGGGCCGCGCGGACGGGCTATCGTTGCTCACGCCCAGCGCCTGGGCGATTTCCTCGTGGATGCAACTGAGCCGCAAGAGGTCGGGGTGCTCGCCGCGGATCACCACCACCGCCTCGGTATAGGCGCCGTTGTTGGCGGCATCGCGGGCGAAGGCCAGGCAGAAGGTCGAGCGGGCCATGTTCTGCACCGCGTCCACCGCGCTTTGGTCCAGCCCGGGCACGATCTGGCGCAGCTGCGGACCGATCACACGGCGCTCGTCCTCGTTGACGATGAAGACGTGCATGTTGACGGCGCTGCCGGCGATGCTGATCGGGTGCCCGGTGACGCGGGCCAGCCGTGCGGCGTAGCTGACGATGTTGGCGCGGTCCTTGGCCTGCTGCGCCTTGGGTATCGTGTCGCCGAACCGGATGCGGATGCGCACCGGGTGCTCCCAGCGGTGCAGGCGGCTTTCGGTCTGCCGGGCCACCAGCCGCCCGCCGACGCTGGAGAACTCCTCGTAGAGCGCGATGCGCACGAAGTTGTCGACCAGCTGGCGCTGGTTGAACGGCGTGTCCGGCCCGCCGCCATCGCGGCGCAGCAACCCCTGGGTCAGCAGGCTTTGCTGGATGCGGGCGTAGTACGCCTCGAGCTCGCGGCTGGTCTGCGAGCGGGTCGGCGGTGGTGGAGGCGGCTGCTCCGGACGCGCCGACGGCACGGGTGAGACCTTGACCCCGGCGGGATCGCAGGCCGCCAGCGCCGAAAGGGCGGCAAACGCCACCAGCGCGGATTTTAGCCCTGCGCGCCTCACCCTTTGCCGTTCGCTCCGGGCACGGCCTCGCCGACATTGGCGCCCGTGGCGTCGCCGCGCGCCTTGGCCGATGTCAGCGTTTCGCGCAGTTCGGCCTCCATCTTCTTGAGCTCTTCCTCGGCCGCGGCGCGCTTGGCCTTGCCTTCGTCGGCGATCTGCAGGGATTCCTGGATCGTGGCGATCAGTTCCTCGTTGGCGGTCTTCACCGCCTCGATGTCGAAGACGCCGCGCTCCATCTCGGTGCGGATCGCGCGGTTGGCCTCGCGCAGGTTCCTGGCGTTGGCGGTCAGCAGCTCGTTGGTCAGGTCGTTGGCGTCGCGCACGGCCTTGGCGGCCTCGGAGGAGCGCTGGATCGTGACCGCCTGGGCCAGCTGGGTTTCCCACAGCGGCACGGTGTTGACGAGCGTGGAGTTGATCTTGGTGACCAGGCTCTTGTCGTTTTCCTGCACCAGACGGATCGAGGGCAGCGACTGCATCGTCACCTGGCGGGTCAGCTTGAGATCGTGGACACGGCGCTCGAGGTCGTCGCGGGCGGCGCGCAGATCGCGCAATTCCTGCGCCATCATCACGCCCTTGTCCTCGGGCGCGGCCTCGACCTCTTTTTCCTTGGCCGGGATGGTCTTGGTGTCGAGCTCTTCCAGCTTGGCCTCGCCGGCGGCGATGTAGAGCGCCAATTCGTCGTAGAATTCCAGCGTCTTCTCGTAGAGCAGGTCGAGCGACTTGATGTCCTTGAGAAGCTTGTGCTCGTGGCCCAGGAGATCGTCGGTGACCTTGTCGATCTGGCTTTGCACCGTCTCGAACCGGGCGATGAATTGCGCCATGGGCGCGGCCTTGCCGGTCAGCTTCTCCCACCAGGACCGCTTGCGGCGCACGTCGAGCTCGCTGACCGAGAAGCCACGGATGGTGGTCACGATCGAGCGCAGGCTGTCGCCGGCGGGGCCGACATCCTTGTTGCGGACGTCCTGCAGCATCGACTGGCTGATCTGCTGCAACTCGGCCTGCGCGGCGGAGCCGAAGGAGATGATCGAATTGGTGTTGCCCATGTCGATCTCGGCCATGCGCTTTTCGATCTCGGCGGCGACGGGTTTGTCAGCCTCCTTCAGCGGCACCAGCGCGGTCGAGGGTTCGGGCAGGATGGTGGCGGTGACGGCCTGAACCTCGTTCAAAGCGGCTTCGGCCTTTTGCCGGACGGTTTCTGACATGGGGGTCTCCTGGAATTGGGAAAAAGGGCTAGCTGTCCGATCTGACGCCTTCGCGGGCCAGCCGGTCGCGCAGCACCTCGATCTCGATATCGAGGTCTGCGCGGTTGTCGGTCAGAAGCTTCTGGGTCTGTGCGGCGAAGTTGGCCTCGAGGTCGTCGAGCAGCTCGACATAGGCTGCCTTGGCCTTGGCGTCGCGGGTGCGGGCGTAGAGATCGGCGAACTTCGCCGTCGCGTCGCGGGCGCCGAGCAGGTAGACGCTGAGATACTTGCGCGCGCCGGTCAGGTCGCGGGGGTCGTCCTCGATGGTGCGGAACATGTCGCGGACGGTGACCTGGAAGGACTCGACACGGCGTTCGACGCCGCGGTCCTCGGCCCGCAGGATGGCGTCGGACATGGCGCGCAGGTGCTTTTCCGCCTCGCCCACGGCGCGGGCGACGCGGTCGGACTGGAAGCTGTCGATGCCCTCGGCGCCCTTGTCTCGCATCGGATCGGGTCCGAAGGCGATGAAATGCAGGCCCGCGCCGAGGACGGCGAAGATCACCGGGTTGAGCAGGCTTGCCTCGGGCGAGAAGCCGGCGACGGCGAGGCCAAGCCCGGTCAGCACCGAGCCGAAGATCTTGCGCGGGATCGCCGGCCGCTTGGCGATCTTGCGCGCCTCGTATGCCTCTTGCGCGACCAGCCCCTCGCGGGTCAGCCAGGCGGCGAGGATCAGCACGCCGAAGGCGGCGAGGTTGGTGGCCAGGTTGACCGGGTCGCCGAAGAATGCGGTGAGCAGCAGCGGAAGCGGCGCCACGAAGAGCAGATTGACCCGCCCGCCGGCGCGGGTGCGGCGCGCGCCGCTATAGGCGGGCCTGGGCGCCGGGCCGGAGCCCGCAGGCGCCTCCTCGGGGCTGTGCTTGCCGCCATAGCGCTGGGCCATGGATCAGCCTCCCCAGACCGAAACGTAGAGGATCAGCACGACGAGCAGGACGAAGGCCAGCTTGTTCAGCGTCTCGTTGGCGGTCATCCGCTCGGTCTCCACTTCGTCCACGGCGCGCAGCAAGGATACCGCCCCTCGTAGCAGTATATACCCGGCGGCGACAACTATCGCCAAGATCAGAAGGGCAAGCACCAGTCTTTGCATCTTCGGCCTTTCCAGGCAGGGTCAGGGCGGAATGCGCGCCGGCAATCTTGCGGATCAGCTTGCGCGTCATGGCGCCCCATTAACAAGGTTACTTCTCATAAGGGGTATTATCGGGTGCAAACAAGGGTGAGAGAGCGGTGAAAATTCCCTCATCCGGGCATGTTAGCCGCAAGGAACGCCGGTTTTTCCGGTTTTTTTGCGTCCAATTGCCGGGCCGGCGCGTAGTGCCCCCGACGGAAACGCAATGGAGCGGATATAGTGCAGCTTGCCATCCTATACGTGTCAACGGCCGCGATCTTTCTGGCGGCGGACGCGGTGATGCTGAAATCGGTGATGAAACCCCTGTTCGTGCGGCATCTGGGCGATGCGGTTCTGGACGACCCGCGGATCGGCGCGGCGGTGGTGTTCTATCTGTTCTACGTGGCCGGGGTGATCTGGTTCGTCTCGCGGCCCGCGCTGGCGGCCGATGCGCCGGCGATGGCGCTGCTGAACGGGGCGCTTCTGGGGGCGATGGCCTATGGTACCTACGAGTTCACCAGCTACGCGGTGATGCGCGACTGGTCGCTGCAGCAGGTGCTGGTCGACGGGTTGTGGGGCACGGTGCTGACCGGCGGGTCGGCCTGGGCGGGGGTGATGATCGCGCGGGCGCTGACCTGATTGAGCGGCTGCGCCGCACGCCATTATGGTTCTGGTCGCGGGGTGAGCCCCCTTGGCGTTGGCGTGGCGCGGGCCGCACCGCCGTATTGCACATTTTCGACTGGAAGAAGCGGGGATCGTCAGCCTTTTCGCGGCCGGCGGGGCGCCGGAGCGGCGGGCCTTGTCGCGACGAGGCCAAGCTGGTCGCGCAGGATGCGCGGCTTGACCTCCTCGACCGCGCCTTGCGCCAGCTTGCCGAGCTGGAACGGGCCGTAGCTGATCCGGATCAGGCGGTTGACGGTCAGGCCCACTGCTTCCATCGCGCGGCGGATCTCGCGGTTGCGGCCCTCGCGCAGGCCCACGGTCAGCCAGGCATTGGCGCCCTGCTGGCGGTCGATAGCTATCGTCATGGGCTGAAAGCGCTCGCCGTCCAGCGTCAGGCCCTGGCGCAGCGGCACGAGCGCCGCGTCGGCCGGCGTGCCGTTGACGCGGACGCGGTATCTTCGCAGCCAGCCGGTCGACGGCAGTTCCAGCCGCCGCTTGATCGCGCCGTCGTTGGTCAGAAGCAGCAGGCCCTCGGAATTCAGGTCGAGCCGGCCCACGGGCATCACCCGCGGCATGTCGGCGGGCAGCGCGTCGAAGACGGTGCGGCGGCCCTTTTCGTCCCGTGCACTCGTCACCAGGCCGGCTGGCTTGTGGTAGAGCCACAGGCGCGGCGGCTCGGGCGCGGCGAGTGGCGTGCCGTCGACGGCGATCCGGTCGGCGGCGGTGACGTTCAGCGCCGGGCTGTCGATGGGCTTGCCGTTGACGGTGACGCGCCCGGCTTCGATCATGCGCTCGGCCTCGCGGCGGCTGGCGAGGCCGGCGCGGGCGAGGACCTTTGCGATGCGGTCGCCGGTTTTCGGTTCGGCCATCTTGCGCTAGCTCCGCATTGCGTGCGGCGCGCCGTTGCGGCGGCGCAGGGTCAGGCGCAACTGCTTCTCGGTCTCGATGATCGCGAAGAACACCGCGCCGATGCCGACCATCAAGACGCCGTCGGCCAGGGCGATCGGCTGGGTCCCAAGGATGCGCTGGGCCGGCGGGAAATAGGTCACCAGAAACTGCGCCGGGACGATCACGGCGAGGCAGAGCCAGACGGCGGGCGTGCCGCGTACCGCGTTCCAGGTCAGCGAGGTGCCGTAGAGGTTGCGGATGAAGAACAGGTGGAAGATTTCCAGGATCACCAGCATGTTCATCGACATCGTCTGCGCCAGCTCGTGCGAGTAGCCACGGTCGGTGGCGTAGGCGTAGAGTCCGAAGACGGCGGCTGCGAACAGCGTACCCACCAGCACCACGTGCCAGGCCAGTTCGCCCGTCAGAAGCGGCGCGTTGCGCCGCCGGGGACGCCGCAGCATGGTGCCGGGTTCGGTCGGCTCGAAGGCCAGCGCCAGGCCCAGCGTAATCGCCGTGATCATGTTCACCCAGAGAATCTGAACCGGGCTGATCGGCAGCGCCAGCCCCAGCAGGAGCGCCGCCGTCACCGTGCCGGCCTCGCCCGCATTCGTCGGCAGGGTCCAGGAAATCACCTTGCGAAGATTGTCGAAGACGGTACGCCCCTCGCGCACGGCGGCGGCGATCGAGGCGAAATTGTCGTCGGTCAGCACCAGTTCGGCGGCCTCCTTGGCGGCCTCGGAGCCCTTGACGCCCATCGCCACGCCGGCGTCGGCGCGGCGTAGCGCCGGCGCGTCGTTCACGCCGTCGCCGGTCATCGCGACGATCAGACCCTGGGCCTGCAGCGCGGTGACGAGCCGCAACTTGTGCTCGGGCGAGGTGCGCGCGAAGATGCTCGCGGCCTGTACCGCCAGGGCCAGTTCGGCGTCGGAGAGGCGTTCGATGTCGGCACCGGTCAGCACCTTGCCCGAGCCGTCGAGGCCGATCATCCCGCCGATGGCGGCGGCGGTTCCGGCATGGTCGCCTGTGATCATCTTGACCGCGATGCCGGCGCGGCGGCACTCGGCGACCGCCTCGATCGCCTCGGCGCGCGGCGGGTCGATCAGCCCGACGAGCCCGGTCAGGGTCAGCATGCCCTCGATATCGGCCTCGGCCAGCCGGTCCGCGCGGGTCGCGGCGCCGGCCAGGGCAATCACGCGCTGACCCCCGGTGGCAATTTCATGCGCGGTATCGGTCCAGCGCGTGTAATCCAGGGGTTCGACCTGCCCGTCGGCGCCCAGTTGGCCCGTGCACATGGCCAGAACGCGTTCCGGCGCGCCTTTCACAAGCACCTGGCGGGTTCCGTCCGGCCCCTCGACCAGCACCGCCATGTACCTGTGCGCGGCATCGAAGGCGATCTCGTCGCGCCGGTGCCAGCCCGTGTCATCGGCCCGCGCTTTCCCGGCGAAGCTGAGCAGCGCGCCCTCCATCGGGTCGCCTTCGACCGACCAGACGCCGGCCTCGTCGCGCAATTCGGCATCGTTGCAGAGCGCCGCGGCGCGGCCCAGCGATTCCAGCACCGGCATCGAGGGCTGCGGCACGATCTCGCCCGCGGGCGCATAGCCATCGCCGGTCACGGCATGGCGGTTTCCGGCGGCGGCGACGGTCACCACGCTCATCTCGTTGCGGGTCAGCGTGCCGGTCTTGTCGGTGCAGATGACCGAAACCGCGCCCAGCGTCTCGATGGACGGCAGCTTGCGCACGATCACATGGCGCCGGGCCATCTGCCGCACGCCAATGGCCAGCGTGATGGTCAGCACCGCCGGCAGGCCCTCGGGGATCGCCGCGACGGTCAAGCCGACGACCGCCATGAACATCTGGTCGAAGGGGATGTGGCCGACGAAATGGCCATAGACGAGCAGCACAGAGGCCGCGAGCAGGATCATCGCGGTCAGCCATCGCGAGAAGCGGTTCATCTGTTCCACCAGAGGGGTGGTCAGCCTGTCGACCTGGTGCAGCAGCCGGCTGATCCGGCCGATCTCGCTGCGCGGGCCGGTGGCGACGACGACGCCCCTTCCGGTGCCGGCGACGACGGTGGTGCCGCCGAAGGCCATCGGACGGCGGTCGCCGAGTGGTACGTCCGCGGCCACAGGTGCGAGGGCCTTGTCGACGGCAAGCGATTCGCCGGTGAGGATCGCTTCCTGTATTGCCAATCTGTTGGCGGACAGCAGCCTCAGATCCGCCGGCACCCGGTCGCCGGCTTCCAGCAGCACGACGTCGCCCCGGACCAGGTCTTCGGCCGGCAGGCCTTGGCGGCGGCCGTCGCGCAGAACCGTGGCGCGCGGCGCCAGCATGGCGCGGATGGCTGCCATCGCGGTTTCGGCGCGGCCCTCCTGGACGAAGCCCACGACAGCGTTGACCACGACGACGGCGAGGATCACGGCGCTGTCGATCCAGTGTTCGAGCAGGGCGGTGACGGCCGCCGAAGCCAGCAGCACATAGATCAGCACGTTGTTGAAATGCGCAAGAAACCGCACCAGCGCGGGGCGCGGCCGTTCCGCCGGCAATTCATTGGGCCCGTCTTCGGCGAGGCGGCGTTGCGCCACGGCGGTCGAGAGTCCTGCGGGCGAAGACTCCTGCACCGCAAGACATTCGGCGGCGCCGAGCGCGTGGAAGGCCGTGCCGTCTTGCCTGGTCCCGTCTGGCATCCGCTGCCTCCGTCCTGTCTGGCCGGTAGGTACTCTGGGCGACGGTGCCCCGCAATGCGGCACGTGCGCCGAACCTGCGGGTGGACTTGAGCTTGCCGCACGGAGAGGGCAAGGCGGAGGGATGACGCAGTTTCGCAGCCACATGGAGGACGCGCTGGCCGAGGCCCGGGCCGCGGGCGCGCGGGGCGAGGTGCCGGTGGGCGCGGTGGTGGTGGATGCGGCCGGCCGGGTGGTGGCGCGGTCCGGCAACCGGACGCGGGAGCTGGCCGATCCCACCGCGCATGCCGAGATGCTGGCGATCCGCGCGGCCTGCGCCGCGGCGGGATCGGAGCGGCTGACGGGGCACGCGCTTTACGTCACGCTGGAGCCCTGCGCGATGTGCGCCGCCGCAATGGCCGCGGCCCGGATCGCGCGGCTGTACTACGGCGCGGCGGACCCGAAATCCGGCGGCGTCGCGCATGGCGCGCGGGTGTTCCGCCATCCCCAGGCGCACCATGTGCCCGAGGTCTATGACGGCCTGTGCGCCGAGGACGCCGCGGCGCTGTTGCGCGACTTTTTCGCCGGGAAGCGGAATTAGGCCGACAACCGCCGGCGACCGCCATTGGGGTGCGACATTTTGCTTCACCGAATCGCGGGAATCCTGTATGAGCCGCGCAGCCGAAACGCCAACCGGGAAAGGAGGCGCGACATGACCATGCTTGCTTCGACTGCGCGCATTCTCGCCCGGGGCCCGTCGGCTTTCCGAGTGTATTGCTGGCAAGACACCGCCTGATAGGCACCCGATCCTGGCCGCGCCGCGGCTGACGCTTCCGACAGAAAAGACGACATCGCCGCCCGTGCCGCGCGCCGTTCTGCGCGCAAGCCGGCATGGCGGACCCACCTTTTGGCATTCCTCAGAGAAATCCGGACCCCCGGAACAGGTGAAACGATGACCGACCTGAATTTTTCGCCCTCGAACCGCCCATATTACGCGGTGGCCACCCTGATCGAGCGCCACGGGCTGTTGCGGGTGTTGCGCGCGGTGATTGCGGCGGTGCTGAAGCCAATCCGTCCGCGCCGGGTGATCGCGCCCGAGGGGATGAGCGCGCATCTGCGGCGCGACGTGGGCCTCGGCCCCGGCGGCCGGCCGCCCCGGCCCGGGCAGCCACCCTTCTGAGGCGCCGCGGACTAGCCGATGATCTCGTTTGCGACGGCCCGGGGCGAGGATTTGTCGTCGTCCTCGGGCCGCGCGATCGCGGGGGTCTGGCGCAGCCAGTCGCGCCCCTCTGCCAGGCGCACCATGAAGTCGGCCAGGTCGGCGTGCCGGGTGCGGATCTGGTCCGGCGGGATCACGTCGGCCTGCACCGTGTAGTCGCCGGTGAACTCGCCCTCCATCAGCCAGCCGGGCCGCACCGCGGTCCAGGCGAGCCCGTCGCGGCGGCGCAGCTGCGCCTCCATCTGCGCCATCTGGTCGAAGACGCGCGCCAGCCCGACCATGGCGGGGAGGCGGAACCAGACCGGGCCACGGTTCCTGACCTCGACGAAGGTGGCGGAAATCACGATCAGGCGGTCGAGGCCCCGGGTCTGCATCGCGTCGCAGATCGCCGCGGTGCCCTCGGTATAGAGCGGCGGCGGCGACAGCAGCGTCCGGGGATCGTTGCCGACGCCGAGGCAGGACAGGACCGCATCGGCCCCCTTCAACACCTCCGACAGGTCGTCGGACAGCACGTCGGCCTTGCGCCAGTCGATGCATTGCGCGGCCTGGTGCGCGGCGGGGTCTTCGCGGTCGAGGCCGATGACGCGATGTCCACGCCGGCGCGCCGCGCTCACGGCATGGCCGCCGGTGGCGCCGGATGCGCCGAAGATCGCGAGGGTCAAGGGCGCATCGGCCATGTGAGGTCCTTTCCGTGGCTGCGAAGCCAACGCCGCGCGGACCGGTGCGTTCCCCGGGCGGCCTGCGGCGAAGCGCCGCCCCGAACCGTGTCAGATCTCGATCGCTTTCAGCACCTCGGGCTCGATGACGTCGATCTCGGGCAGTGCGTCGATCAGCGGCTGCGCCGATTGCGCCAGCAGAGGGAAGGTCTTGTAATGGCAGGGAATCACCGTGTCGAACTCGAAGAAGGTCTTGCAGGCATAGGCGGCACGCCGCATGTCCATCGTGTAATGTCCGCCGGCGCACAGGATGCCGATATCGGGCGCGTGCAGGTCGCCAAGCACCTTCATGTCGGCCATCACGTCGGTATCGCCCGAGACGTAGATCGTGTGATCCTCGCCTTCGATCATGAAGCCCGCCTCGCCGCCGGCATAGACCGGGCCGTCGCCGGCGAAATCGACGCTGGAGGAATGCGCCGCGTTGACCATCGTCACCGCGACATTGCCCAGCATCACGGTGCCGCCCTTGCCCATGCCGGTGGCCTCGACCCCGTCCTTGGCGCCGAGGATGTTCGACAATTCGTGGATGCACAGGATCGGCGCGCCGGTGTCGCGGGCGATGCCTTCGGCGCTGCTGGCGTGATCGCCGTGGCCGTGGGTCAGCAAGATCTGCGTGGCGCCCGTGATGGCCTGGGCTCGCCGGTCCTCGGGGAACATGGGGTTTCCCGCGAGCCAGGGATCGACCAGCAGGACCTGGTCGCCGATTTCGATGCGAAAGCCGCTATGGCCGAGCCAGATGATTTTCATGTGGGTCCTCCTATCTTGTTGCGGCAAGGATAACAGCGAGCGCGGAGCTGTCACATGGATTGGTTGGCCCGGATCGATGCCTATTGCGAGCGCCTGGGTCCGGGGCTGTGGGCCGAGCCGCTGAACGCGGTGTCGAACCTGGCCTTCTTGATCGCGGCATGGGTGATGTGGCGGCGGGTCCGCGGCCAGGACGTGCCTTACGTGCGCGCGCTGATCGTGATCCTGGTGCTGATCGGGCTGCTCTCGACGCTGTGGCACATGTTGGCGCGCGGCTTTGCCGGGGCGCTGGATTCGGTGTCGATCCTGTTGTTCGTCCTAGTCTACTTCTTCGCGGCGAACCGGCGCTTCTTCGGCCTTGCGCCGCTGCCCGCCGGTGTCGCCACGGCGGCCTTCCTGCCCTATTCCGCGCTTTTCGCCTGGCTTTTTTCGCAGGTGCCGTTTCTGGCGATCTCGGCGGGGTACTGGCCCATCATGCTGCTGATCCTCTCTGCCGCGGCATTCCTGCGGCGGCGCCATCCCGAGACCGCGCGCGGGCTGGCGCTGGGTGCGGCGATTCTGACGGCCTCGATCACCGCGCGGTCGCTCGACGCGATGCTGTGCGAGGCCTGGCCACTGGGGACGCATTTCCTGTGGCACGTTCTGAATGCCTGCATGCTGGGCTGGATGACCGAGGTGCTGCGCCGGCACCTGCTTGCAGAGG
>JAHELH010000196.1:0-3101 GCA_024644285.1 Paracoccaceae bacterium
TCCGGAGCGACGCCCTCGGGAACCCGCGACACCAGCGCGGCCGCCGCGCCCTTCTCCAACGCCTGCGGAACGAAATCATGGCCGTCGCGCACGTCCTGCAGGGCTACGAACAGGTCGCCCTCTGCCAGGTTACGCGTGTCAATCGAGACACCGCTTGCCTGCCAGTCGCTCGTCGCGCGGCCGCCGGTGGCTGCGGCGGCCTCGGCGGCGGTCCAGAGAACGCTCACACCAGCCGCCCGTCCAGCGCGGCAACAGCGACGCTGGCCTGCTCGACGTCGTCGAAGGGGAACACGTCCTCGCCCACGGTCTGGCCGGTCTCGTGCCCCTTGCCCGCGATCAGCAGCGCGTCGCCGGGCTGCAGGGCGTCGACGCCGCGCAGGATCGCCTCTGCCCGGTCGCCGACCTCGGTGGCCTCGGGACAGCCGGCCAAGATCGCGGCGCGGATTTTGGCCGGCGGCTCGGAGCGCGGATTGTCGTCGGTGACGAAGATCACGTCGGCGTATGTCTCCGCCGCGGCACCCATCAACGGTCGTTTGCCGGCATCCCGGTCACCGCCCGCGCCGAAGACGACGATCAGCCGGCCAAGCACATGCGGCCGCAGCGCCTTCAACGCTGTTTTCAGCGCGTCGGGCGTGTGGGCGTAATCGACGAAGACCGTGGCGCCGGTTTCCCGCGTCGCGGCCAGTTGCATCCGTCCGCGCACGCCGGTCAGTTCCGGCAAGACGTCGAAAACCCGCGTCGGGTCGCAACCCGAAGCGATCACCAGCCCCGCCGCCGCAAGGACGTTCTCGGCCTGGAACCCGCCGATCAGGTCGAGCCGGACCTGCCGGGGCCGGCCGTTCCAGTCGAACCGCAAGTCCTGCCCGGTGGCGTCGTAGCGCTGCGCGCGGATCCGCAGGTTCGCCTCGGGTTTGCGGCCGATGGTGATCATGTCCTGGCCGCGGTCCATCACGATCTCGGCAATCTCGGCACCGCGCGGATCGTCGAGGTTGATCACCGCCGCGCCGTCATCGGGCAGCACGCGGGCGAACAGCCCGGCCTTGGCATTGAAGTAATCCTCGAAACTGGCGTGGTAATCGAGGTGGTCCTGGCTGAAATTGGTGAACGCCGCCGCCGACAGCCGTACCCCGTCGAGCCGGCGCTGCGCCAGCCCGTGGCTGGAGGCCTCCATCGCGGCATGGTCGATCCCGGCCTTCGCCACTTCGGCCAGCAGCCGGTGCAGGGTGATCGGCTCTGGCGTGGTATGCGCCAATGGCGCCTGGTAGGCGCCCTCGACCCCGGTGGTGCCCATATTGACCGAGGGCAGGCCCAGGGCGGTCCAGATCTGGCGGGTGAAGGTCGCGACCGAGGTCTTGCCGTTCGTGCCGGTGACGGCGACGACCGTCTCAGGCTGGATGCCGAACCACAGGGCGGCGGCATAGGCCAGCGCCTGGCGCGGATCCTCGGCCAGCACCAGCGGCACGTCCGAGCCCTCCAGCGCCGCGCGGGCAAGCTCTGCCCCCTGCCGGTCGGTCAGGATCGCGCCCGCGCCCATGCGCAGCGCATACTGGATGAATTCGCCGCCATGGACGCGGCTTCCGGGCAGCGCCGCGAAGAGATGGCCGTCGCGTACCGTGCGGCTGTCAACCGACAGTCCGGTGATATTGGTCTCTGCCCCGCCCTGCGCGGTCAGGCCCAGTGCCGCAAGTGATGTCGCCCGATCGCCCATGCGCCCCCGCGCCCCGTGCCGTTCCGCCTGCCGGACGCGCGGTTCGGGGTCTTGTCGCCCCTGCCTGGCTTCTCGCGCGTCAGTTCGCCGTCAGATGTAGCCCATCCGGGCCCTTGTGTTCAATCGCCGGTCTCAGCCCCAGCAATGGGCCGGTGCGGCGGATGATTTCCGCCGCGACCGGTACCGCAGTCCAGCCCGCGGTGCGGCGCGGGCGCGGGCCGGAGGTTTCAACCGGTTCATCCAGCGTCACGATCAGCACGTATTGCGGGTCGGTGGCCGGGAACACGCTGGCAAAGGTGGCGATGACCTTGTCCTTGTAATAGCCGCCCTTCGGCTTGGGCTTGTCGGCGGTGCCGGTCTTGCCGGCGACGGCATAACCCGCGACTTCGCCGAAGCTTGCGGTGCCGCGCGTGACCACCTGGCGCAGCATCGATGTCGCCGCGGCCGAGACCTCGGGCCGCACCACCCGCGGACCCGGCGGGACCCCGGTGCGTTTCAGCAGCGTCGGCGTGACCTTGGTGCCGCCGTTGAGCAGGCTCGCATAGGCGGCGGCCAAGTGCAGCGGGCTGGCCGACATGCCGTGGCCATAGGCGGTGGTGATCGTGGTGATCTCGGACCACCGCTTGGGGATCAGCGGCTTGGCATAGGGCGCCTCGATCAGCTCCACCGGCGTGGGGTCGAAGAAGCCGAGCGTGCGGAAAAACTCCTTTTGCCGCTGCTGGCCGATCATCAGCGCCAGGTTGGCGGTGCCCACGTTCGAAGATTTCACGATGATGTCCGTGACCGACAGGCGCGGCCCGTAATTCTTGCCCTGGAACTCCCTGATCTTGAACTTGCCCCAGTGCATCGGCGCGTTGGCGTCGATCAACGATGTCGCGTTGGCCAGCCCCAGTTCCATCGCCTGCGCGGCGGCGAAGATCTTGAACGTCGACCCCAGTTCGTAGACCCCCTGCACCGCGCGGTTGAACAGCGGGCTGTCGCCGGCGTCGCCCTGGGTCAGCGGGCGCGGCCGGTCGTTGGGGTCGAAATCCGGCAGGCTGGCCATGGCGACGATCTCGCCGGTGTGAATGTCCATCAGGATCGCCGCCGCGCCCTTGGCGTTCATCAGGCGCATCCCGCCATACAGCACCCATTCCATCGCGGACTGAATCGTCAGATCGATACTCAGCTCCAGCGGACGGCCCTTTTCGGCCGGATCGCGCAGGAAGTCATCGAACGCCTTTTCGACCCCCGCCGTACCGATCACCTCGGCCGCGTGGACGCCTTCGCGCCCAAAGCCGTAGCCGCCGAGGATATGCGCAGCCAGCTTGCCGTTGGGATAGAGCCGCATCTCGCGCGGGCCGAACAGCAGGCCGGGCTCGCCGATATCGTGCACCTGCTGCTGCTGTTCCGG
>JAHELH010000196.1:3201-5035 GCA_024644285.1 Paracoccaceae bacterium
GCCCATTCGGCGCGCAGCACGGCGCGGGTCTCCAGCAGCCCGCCGATCTCTCGCTGCAACCGCTCGACCTCGTCGAGCGCGGCCTTGGTCTTGTAGTTCTCGCTGTAGGCCCAGAACGCCAGGCCCACGACGGCGAGAATCGAGCAGATGAAGAGAAACGATTTCAACGTTTAATGTCCTTCGTTGGCAGTTTCGGCATGCCGAGATCGGCGGAATCGACCGGGACCGGTGGGTTTTCCGTGCGTCGCGCGACGCGCAGCTTGGCCGAGCGGGCGCGGGGGTTGCGCGCAAGTTCTTCCGGGTCGGCGGTAATCGCGCGCCGGGTGACCAGTTCGAACCCCGGCGCAGGCGCCTCCTGCACCGGCGCATGGCGGCTGCCCTGCCCGGCCGACCCCGACCGGTGCTGCAGGAATCGCTTCACCATGCGGTCCTCGATGGAATGAAAGGTGACGACGGCCAGCTTGCCGCCGGGCTTCAGCGCGCGCTCCGCCGCCGCAAGACCGGCGGCGAGTTGCGCGTATTCGCCGTTCACCGCAATCCGCAGCGCCTGAAAGCTGCGCGTCGCCGGATGCGACTGGCCGGGCTTGGCGCGCGGCAGACAGCTGGCCACGATCTCGGCCAGGTCCAGCGTGCGCTCGATCGGGGCCTCGGCGCGCCGTTGGACGATCTTCCGCGCGATGCGGCGCGCGGCGCGCTCTTCGCCGAAATGGAACAGGATATCGGCCAGCGACTGTTCCGAAAGGTTGTTCACAAGTTCCGCCGCGTTTGGGCCCTCGCTGGCCATCCGCATGTCGAGCGGGCCGTCGGCCATGAAGGAAAATCCGCGCTCTGGCTGGTCAAGCTGCATCGACGAAACCCCGAGGTCGAGGACCACGCCGTCGAGCGGGGCGTCGGAATACCGGTCGAGCGTCGCGAAAAAGCCGTGGACCATCTCGATCCGGTCGCCGTACTCGCCCGCCCAACTGCGCGCCATCTCGAAGACCGACGGGTCGCAGTCGACGGCGATCACCTTGTCCGCGCCAGCCGCCAGCAGGCCGCGCGTGTATCCGCCCGCGCCGAAAGTGCCGTCGAGCCAAAGGCCGCTGACGGGCGCAACGGCGGCCAGAAGCGGTTGAAGTAGAACGGGAATGTGCGGATCGTCTGGCGGCGTGGCGCGGGCAGTCGCAGCCATGGCTCACGCTCCCTTCGGTGCGTCCAGCAGGGTGAGCGGATCGAAATCCTCGGGGTAGTCTTCCAGCCAGGCCTCGGCCTTGGCCTCTTCCTCGGTTTCATAGGTCTCGGGCTTCCAGATCTGGAACGTGTCGCCCGTGGCGATGAAGTAGGCCTCTGCCTCCAGCCCGATCTTGGCGCGCAGCTTGGCCGGCAGGACGATCCGGCCGGTCTCGTCCACGTTGGTCTGCTGCGACTGGCCGTTGAACAGCCGCTCGAGCATCCGCCGCTCCATGGAGCCGCGCGGCATGGCGGCGATCCTGTCGTCGACCTCGCCGATCGCCTGCATCGTGTAGCATTCAAGGTATTTCTGCTTGGGCGGGCCGTAGACAATCACGAATTCGGGGCGCTTGCCGTCGGTCCATTCCGGGTCGCCGGCTTCCAGCACACGGCGAAATTGGGCCGGAATAGACATCCGACCCTTGTCGTCCACCTTCTGGTGGAATTCACCTCTGAACCTGCGCGCCACTAGAACCGCGGCTCCTTATCCTCACGCCCCTCGCCCTGAAACGGAAACGGCGGTTGATCTGCTGCCACTGATCAACCGCCGCCCTCGTCCCGTTTCCGGGATATGTCCGACTGCGCGCGCCACCTGGGGGGATGTCTGCTCGCCCGCGCGCCGGAT
>JAHELH010000197.1 GCA_024644285.1 Paracoccaceae bacterium
GCGGAAAGCGGGGTCACGAATTCCTCCGCCGCGCGGGTCAGCACCGGCGTGACCGACGCGCCGCGCTCGCGCAGGCGACGGATCAGGTCGAGCGACTTGAAGGCCGCGATGCCGCCGCCGATGATCAGAAGTACGCGTTTGCCTGCCAGCATGCCGGGACCTTCTCAAACCCAGCCCCATCTCTAGGCCCGCCGGAACGCAAGAACAATGGCCGGGACTTATCGCTGTTCGAACGTGTCGCAGGGATCGGGCCGCTCGACGGCCTCGGTCACCAGCCAGAAATCGAACGGAGGGTCGCCGGCCGGCGGTGCCGCCTCGAACTGACCCACCGAGATCACGCTCAGGTCCGGCGCGGCCTGCTCGAGGGCGCGCGGGACACCCCAATCGGTGCGGGCGTGACCGTTGCCGGTGATCACCGCGACCGGGCCGCCGGTCTCGGCGAAGGCGGCGATCACCGCGCGGGCCAGGGCCGCGTCGCGCAGCCGCTGCGCCTCGACCATTCCGGCCAGAATGGCCACCGGCAGCGCGTCGCAATGCGCGGCCAGCTGGTCGGCCTCGCGCTGCCCCTGCTCGGCATCGTCGAGCGCATCGTCCAGCCCGAACAAGGGCGCCGCATCGCCGAACACCGCCGCCGCGCCGTCGGTCACCGCCTGCCTCACGCGGTCATGCTCCAGCGCGCCGCCGAAAATCGCCGCATCGCCGGCCGCCGCAAAGATCGGATAGTACATGGCGAAATCGGGCCATCCGCTGGCATTCCAACCCAGAACCGCCTCAAGCGCCGGCTCGGATTCCCGCAATTCGGGCGTGATCCGCAGCGCCTCCGCCTCGGTCAGCATTTCCAGAACCAGCGCCCGGGCGCCCACCGCCTCGACGGCGATCGCCTGATGCGCGTGGTGCGCCGGATTGTCGTGGTGTTCGCCCAGGAACACCACGTCGGCCTGCGGCAACCCGTATAGCCCGGTCGGCTCGATTTCCTCGGCGGACACGCAAACGGCCGCCAGCAATGCGGCGACCGTCTGCGAAGGGAGTGTATATCTCATGCGAAGAAGTGGTGAACTTCCTTGCTCTGCGTTTCAAGGCTTTTGCGCATCTTGCCGAACGCCGCGGCCTCCAGCTGGCGCACCCGTTCCTTCGACAGGCCCAGCTCGTTGCCCAGGCTTTCGAGCGTCCTGGCGTCATCGCGCAGCTTGCGTTCGCGCACGATGAACCGCTCGCGCTCGTTGAGGTCCGACATCGCCTTCACCAGCCAGCTGCGCAATGTCTCGGTGTCCTTGTCCATCTCGACCAGGTCAGCCGCCTGCGTGCCTTCGTCTTCCAGGGCGTCGATCCATTCGCGGCCTTCATCGTCGGACGACTGGGTGGCGTTCAGGGAATAATCCGACCCCGACAACCTGCCTTCCATCATCTCGACATCGTGCAGCGGCACGCCCACTTCGGACGCCACCATCTGCCGCATCTGGTGCCGATCGAGTTTCTCCCCGCGCGCCACGGCCTCGCGCTCCAGCCGCGCCTGCACCCGGCGCATGTTGAAGAAAAGCGATTTCTGGCTGCTGGTCGACCCGGTGCGCACCATCGACCAGTTGCGCATCACGTAATCCTGGATCGACGCCTTTATCCACCAGACCGCGTAGGTCGAAAAGCGATTGCCCCGGTCGGGATCGAATTTGTCGGCAGCCTTCATCAGGCCCAGCGAGGCCTCCTGCACCAGGTCACCCATCGGCGCACCGTAGCGCTTGAACTTCGACGCCATCGAGATAGCCAGCCGCATGTAGGCGTGGATCAGCCGGTGCAGCGCCGCCTCGTCGCGCTCGTCACGCCACGCATAGGCCAGTCTCAGCTCTGTCTCTGCATCCAGCAGTTCGGCGCGCATGGCGCGTCGTGAAAACGCCTGATCCGAAAAACTGTCCAATGCCATCAGTCATTCCCCCGGCGCAGGCGCGCCGCATGCACGCCCTTTTGTCCAAAGTTCGTTATTGCTACGCAGGTTCAAGTCGCCCGGATCACAGAAAGTTCCCTGAAATGTCGCCAAAACGCACGATTATTCTGGGGGGCGCGCGGTCCGGCAAGTCGTCCTTTGCCGAACGCCTCGCCGTTCATTACGGCAAATCAAGGGTTTACATAGCCACGGCCCAGGCGCTCGACGACGAGATGCGGTCGCGCATCGAACGGCACATTTCCCGCCGCGGCGCGGGCTGGAGAACCGTCGAAGCGCCTCTCGACGTTGCGAGTACCGTCGCAAAGGCCGCTGCTGGCGAGGTTCTCCTGCTCGATTGCGCAACCCTGTGGCTCTCCAACCATCTGCTTGCCGGAACCGACCTGTCAGCAGCCACCGATGGCCTGCTCTCCGCACTCCGGGCCTGCCCGGCGGATGTCATCGTCGTCTCCAACGAGGTCGGCTTCGGCATCGTGCCCGACACCCCCCTCGGCCGCCAGTTCCGAGACGCACAGGGCCGCCTCAACCAGCACCTTGCAGAATGGGCCGTTCTGGCGGTACTGGTCGTGGCCGGGCTTCCCCTCGTCCTGAAAGGCACCCTGCCGCGGGATATGTCATGACCCGTTTCTGGTGGGTCCGGCACGGCCCGACTCACGCCAGGGGCATGGTCGGCTGGACCGACCTCGCCGCCGATCTGTCCGACACGGCGCAACTGGCGCGCCTGTCCATGCATCTGCCGGCCGATGCTCCTGTCATCTCCTCCGACCTGGGACGCGCGGTGACAACCGCCGACGCCATCGCAAACGGACGCCGCCGCCTGCCGCACGACCCGGATCTGCGCGAGTTGAATTTCGGCGCCTGGGAGGGGCGCAGGTTCGACGAGGTCGAGGCAGAGGATGCCGTGCGGATCCGCGCCTTCTACGAACAGCCTGGCACGACACGCGCCCCGGACGGCGAATGCTGGGATGAGGTCTGTACGCGCGTCCACACCGCGGTCGAGCGCCTTCTTGCACATAAGGCGCCCGATATCGTCGTGGTGGCTCACATGGGAACGATCCTGACGCAATTGCAGCGCGCTCTCCGTCTCACCGCCTACCAGGCCTTCGGACACCGCATCGACAACCTCGCGGTCACCCGCATCACCTTCGATGGCGCTTGGTCCGCTGGGCCGGTCAATCACCTGCCGTGATGCAGACCATTTCGAGAATTGGTTTCACGCGGCATGCGGCGAACCCTAATCTGACACCATGGCTTACGAGCTTTTCATCGGCGACCGCGCCTATTCCAGCTGGTCCCTGCGCGGCTGGCTGCTCTTCGACCGCTTCGGCATTGCCGTCACCACCCGTCTGGTCGATTTCGACAAGGGACCGGTCGCCGACCAGCTTTCCGAACTCGCCCCCGCGCGCACCGTCCCGACCCTGCGCACCGCCGACGGCGCGCTGATCAGCGAGTCCCTCGCCATTGCCGAGGAACTGGCCAGCCGCCATCCAGACGCCGGGATCTGGCCCGCCGAGCAACGGGCCCGCGCCACCGCCCGCACGCTGGCCGCCGAGATGCATGCGGGCTTCTCCGCGCTCCGCGCCGAGTGCCCGATGGACCTGCGCCGCTGCTATGTCGGTCACCACCCCACGGACGCCGTCGCGGCAGACATCGCGCGGATCGAGACGATCTGGGATCACGCCCGCCGCACCTGCGGCGGCGACGGCCCCTGGCTTTGCGGCGACTACTCGGCCGCCGACGTCTTCTACGCGCCGGTCGCGGCACGCATCGCCGGGTACGGCCTGCCGGTCTCGGACGCCGCCCGGGCTTATGTCGGCGCCCATCTCGCGGACCCCGGCTTTCGCCGCTGGCGCGCCATGGCGCTGGTGCAGGGGGCCGACCTTGCGCGCTATGCGCAGCCCTACGCCACGACCGCCTGGCCCGGGCCGGAGCCTTTGCAGGCAGCCCCGGTGGAGGCCGGTCCGTCCGAGAACGCCGCCTGCCCCTATTCCGGCAGGCCGGTGACGCATTTCCTGTCGGCGGGCGGCCGCACCTTCGGCTTCTGCAACGCCTTCTGCCGCGACAAGACCGCCGCCGATCCCGCCGCCTGGCCGGCTTTCATGGGAATTTACCAATCTTAAACCGTTCCATGCGAGCCGTTAGCGGTCTCAACCGGTGGCGGAATGGTCGCGCGCGCTTACACAGTGGCATTCGAGGGCGTCGACGCGCGCATCGTCGAGGTGCAATGCGCCGTGTCGCCGGGCCTGCCCGCCTTCTCGTTGGTCGGGCTGCCGGACAAGGCCGTCAGCGAGGCGCGCGAACGGGTGCGCGCGGCGCTCACCGCGATGTCCATCGCGCTGCCGTCGAAACGGATCACCATCAACCTGTCGCCGGCCGACCTGCCCAAGGAAGGTTCGCATTTCGACCTGCCGATCGCGCTGGCGCTCCTGGCCGCGCTCGAGATCGTCCCGCACGAGGATGTCGAGGCCACCGTCTCGCTGGGTGAATTGTCGCTCGACGGCTCGCTGATTTCCGTCATCGGCGCCCTGCCCGCCGCGATGGCCGCGGCCGAAGAGGACCGCACCCTCATCTGCCCGCGCGCCTGCGGGGCCGAGGCCGCCTGGGTCGGCGCGACAAAGGTGATCGCGCCCGGCAGCCTGGCCGAAGCGGTGCAGCACTTCACCGGCCAGCGCGTCCTGCCGCCCGCCGACCCGGGCGAGGTCACTTCGACCGCCGCCGCGCGCGACCTGCGCGACGTCAAGGGCCAGGAACGCGCCAAGCGCGCGCTGGAAATCGCCGCGGCCGGGCGGCACCACATTCTGATGGTGGGCACGCCGGGGTCGGGCAAGTCGATGCTGGCGGCGCGCCTGCCCGGCATCCTGCCGCCGCTGACCCCGGCCGAGGCGCTGGAAACCTCGATGATCCACTCGCTGTCGGGTCTGCTTGACGAGGGCGGCATCTCGCGCATCCGTCCGTTCCGCGAACCGCACCACACCGCCTCGATGGCCGCCATCGTCGGCGGCGGGCGCGGCGCCAAGCCGGGCGAGATATCGCTGGCGCATAACGGCGTGCTGTTCATGGACGAGTTCCCGGAATTTCCCCGCACGGTTC
>JAHELH010000198.1 GCA_024644285.1 Paracoccaceae bacterium
TCTGGCAGGAGTTGACTGATCGCGATCCGCTCAACCGGCAGATCGGCGCTGATCGGGCCGGGCGCGGGGGCGGCGGCGGAAACCGGCCGGCGCGGCGGGGTGAGCCCCGCCCTAGGTCCGGGATCGCAGGGCGGGCAGGCCGATGCCGGTGGCCTCGAACCCTCCGTCGACGGCGATGGTCTGGCCGGTGACGTAAGAGGCCTTGTCCGAGCAGAGGAAGGTGATGACCTCGGCGATCTCGTCCTCTGCCCCGTAGCGGTTGAGCGGGATGGCGTCGTGATAGGCGGCGATGATGTCGGGGCTGTGCACTGCCATGGCGAGCTTGGTGCGCACCGGGCCGGGAGCGACGCAATTGGCGCGGATGCCATGTTCGCCCAGTTCGGCGGCCTGCTGCTGGGTCAGCTGGATGACGCCGGCCTTGGAGGTGCCGTAGGCCACGCGCAGGGTCGAGGCGCGCAGGCCCGAGATGCTGGCGATGTTGACGATGGCTCCCCGGGTCCGCTTGAGGGCGGGGATCGCAGCCTGGGTGGTCAGGAAGACGCCGTCGAGGTTGGTCTCCATCACCGTGCGCCAGCGGTCGAAGCCGGTGTCCTCGAGGGGGCCGAAATCGGCGACGCCGGCATTGTTGACCAGCGCGTCGATGCGGCCGAAGCGGTCGAGCGTCTCGGCGATCATGGCGTCGACCTGGTCGGGGATAGAGACGTCGCAATCCACCGGGTGGGCGCGGGCGAGGCCGGTGGCGGCGCGGGCCAGTTCGGCGCTGTCGCGGTCGATCATCGCGACGCGGTAGCCGTCGCGCAGGAACAGCCGGGTGGTGGCCAGGCCGATGCCGCGGGCGGCGCCGGTGACGATTGCGGTCTTCTGATCCATGCGCGCCTCCGGCTGTTGCCGGGAGACTGGCAAAGGGATCGGGCGAAGGGAAGCCGGCTTGCGAACGAAAACGGGCGGAAGTTGCCTTCCGCCCGTGATTCTGGCGGCCTGCTGCCGGGATCAGGGCAGCAGCACCGAGTCGATGATGTGCACCACACCGTTCGACGCCATGACGTCCGGGGTGGTGACATTTGCCGTGTGGTTCAGGACCACGCCGTCGGTGGCGTTGACGCGGATGAAGCCGCCCTGCAGCGTCGGCACCCGGCCGCGCTGGCCCAGCAGCGTCGACGCAGGGTAATAGCTGCCCGAGACGTGGTAGGTCAGCACCTCGGTCAGGGCGTCCTTGTCGGCCAGAAGGCTGTCGAGCGTGCCGGCGGGCAGCGCCGCGAAGGCGGCGTTGGTGGGTGCGAAGACTGTGATCTTGCCGGGCGCCGACAGCGCGTCGACCAGGCCGGCGGCCTGGACCGCGGTGACCAGGGTGCTGAGATCGGGCGTGGCGGCGGCAAGCTCGACGATGTTGCTGCCGCGGGCGGCGGCCGGAAGCGCGCCAAGGGCGGTGCCGGCGGTGGCGGTTGCGACAAGCCCGAAGGCTGACTTGGTGATGAATTGACGACGGTCCATGGGAGGTTCCCCTTTTCTGTTGGATGCGTTTTCCGGCCCTGTCGAACAGACACAAGCGGGCGGGCCCCGGACCGAACCGGACCCGCCCGCGGCAATACGGAAGCCTTACATCGGCGGCATGATCACCTTGTCGATGACGTGGATCACGCCGTTGGACGCCTCGACATCGGCGGTGGTCACCGTGGCGTCGTTGATCTTGACGCCGCCCATGGTGCTGATGGTGATTTCGGACCCTTCCGCGGTGGCGGCGGTCATTCCGTCGCTCAGGTCGCCCGACATCACCTTGCCCGGCACCACATGGTAGGTGAGGATCTTGGTCAGGGTCGGGATGTCATTGATCAGACCCTCGACCGTGCCTTCCGGCAGCGCGTCGAAGGCTTCGTCGGTCGGCGCGAAGACAGTGAAGGGTCCTTCGCCCGTCAGCGTGTCGACAAGGCCGGCGGCCTGGACGGCGGAGACGAGCGTATTGAAAGAGCCCGCGTCGATAGCGGTCTCGACGATGTTCTTGCCATGCCCGCCGGCGATGGCCGGAGCGGCCAGCGCGGTGGCGGCGGTCAGCGAAAGAAGAGTTCTGCGAAGCATGTTTGCGGTCCTCGTAATGATCGAATGCCGGAATTGGCATTGCGATGGCTACGGTTCGGTTCTGGTGTCGGATGTGAAATTTTCGCGCCACGTCAGGTCTTGACCCGAACGCCTGCCACGCTAGGTGCGCGACGCTGAGGCGCCAAGTTCACGGAGACGTCAGCATGCGTGATGACGCGTGAGGTGCGCTTCGACCGGATGCGTCACGCGCACCGCGCGGTCGCGCCATCAATTGCAAGTTACAATTCGTGAACGCGATCGTGAACATGTTTAGTTTGGTTTCGCGGCGTCAGGCCGTTAGGTCTTGTCGTACCACTCACCCGGAGATCCACATGGCTGGCCGCTGGAAGAACGACCTCAACTGGTCGGACGCAACACCGATGTCGGCGTATCTGAACCGCCGTCAGCTGATGGCGGGCGGTGCGGCGCTGGGACTGGGAGCGATTGCCGGGCCGGCGCTGGCGAAACTGAACGCGGCGCCGAGCGCCTATTCGACCGACGAAGAGCCCAACACGCTTGAGGAGGTCACCGGCTACAACAATTTCTACGAATTCGGCACCGGCAAGGAGGATCCCGCGCGCAATGCCGGGCAGCTGACCACCGATCCGTGGACCGTGAAGATCGACGGCCTGGTCGACAATCCGGGCGATTACGGCCTTGACGACATCATGCAGGGGGTCAGCCTGGAAGAGCGTATCTATCGCTTCCGCTGCGTCGAGGCCTGGTCGATGGTGATCCCCTGGGTCGGCTTCGAACTCGCCGATCTGCTGAACCGCGTGGGCGTGCAGCCCGGGGCGCGTTACGTCTATTTCGAGACGCTCGTGCGGCCCGAAGAGATGCCGGGACAGCGGCGTGGCTTTCTGGACTGGCCCTATCGCGAAGGCCTGCGGCTGGACGAGGCGATGCACCCGCTGACGATCATGGCGACCGGGCTTTACGACGAGCCGATGCCGAACCAGAACGGTGCGCCGATCCGGCTGGTGGTGCCGTGGAAATACGGATTCAAGTCGATTAAGTCGATCGTGCGCATCAGTCTCTTGGCCGATCAGCCGCCGACCAGCTGGAATATGGCGAACGCGCGGGAATACGGGTTCTATAGCAATGTGAACCCCGAGGTGAGCCATCCGCGGTGGAGCCAGGCGACAGAGCGCCGGGTGGGCGGCGGGCTGTTTTCGCCGCGTATCCCGACGCAGATGTTCAACGGCTATGCCGAGGAGGTCGCGGCGCTGTACGACGGCATGGACCTCGCCGAGAATTACTAGCCGCTCATGTCGACCCTGCACACTACCTTGAATCCAACTTGTCCGGGCGGCGGCCTTCGAGGCGCCGCAGCGCAATTCGCGATCGCCGGCCCGCACCCAGGCGCCGGCGGAGTCGCGCGGGCGGCGGCAGTTGCTCGGTCGGGGGGCCGATCGGCATGATCCAGGTCTTGAACGGGCGCGTGCGCCGGATGCCCGCGGGGATGCTGTACTTCCTAGCTCCGATCCCGGCGCTTTGGTGGCTGTACCTCGGTATGACAGGCGGGCTGGGGGTCGAGCCGATCAAGGCCCTGGAGCACCGGCTGGGCGAGTTTGCGCTGCAGCTGCTGATCGCCGGGCTTTGCATCAGCCCGTTGCGGGATCACTTCAACCTGAACCTCGTCAAATTCCGCCGTGCGATCAGCTTGATCGCGTTCTTTTACGTGGTTCTGCATCTCGCGGTGTGGCTGTTTCTCGACGTGCAGATCTGGAGCCAGATTTGGGCGGATATCCTGAAGCGGCCATACATCACGATCGGCATGCTGGCGTTCGCCCTGCTGATCCCCCTGGCGGTGACATCGAATGACCTGTCGGTGCGCAGGATGGGTCCGCTGCGTTGGCGCAAGATGCACAAACTGGCTTATCCCGCGATCCTGCTTGGCGGAGTGCATTACCTGATGGTGGCGAAAGGCTGGCAGGTGGAGCCGATGCTCTACTTTGCAATCATCGCCGGGCTGCTGGCGCTGCGGCTGATCCCGAGACGGGGCCGCGCCGCCGCCTGAGCCCGCGATTCTGTCGCTGCAGAGGTCCGGTTTCGGCGTTTTCCAGCGTGAGTCTGTGCAAAACCGGGGGATAACTCGGCCTCAGCCCGGTTCAAGGTGGAATCATGCTGCCGAAACCGCCGCATCAGAGTGCCGATCATTGCGCCAAGTCCCAGTTTTTGCGAGAAAATCGGCCCGGGTCAAAAAAATGACGTTTTTGCAAAAAAAAGCCCTTGCGGCGGACGGCCCCAGACCGTAGATACCCCTTCACCGACGGCGCAGCGATGCTTCGGCGGGGCGTCAAACGAGCCTGATGGCGACGAGGCGGAACAACAAACAGAGATACATGAGGCCGGGCGCGCCAAGCAAGTTAGGGCGCTTCCAGTCGATTTTGTCTCTGCGCTCTTTGAAATCGCTGGTTTCTGAAGAGATATGTGGGCGGTTTGGTTCGTTCGATGGATCAACTTCTACATATCGGCTCTGTAGGCTTCGGCCGATGATCAGAGTGTCAGCTTCACTGTTTGAGCAGGTTTCGGTTTCCTATGGAGACTGAAGCACGCATCAGACAGATGACTGTGCCGGGGTAACACCCGGTACGATGTGCAGAGGTTCGAACGTCAAGGATACGCGAGCATTCGCGTTTCAACTTGAGAGTTTGATCCTGGCTCAGAACGAACGCTGGCGGCAGGCCTAACACATGCAAGTCGAACGAAGCCTTCGGGCTTAGTGGCGGACGGGTGAGTAACGCGTGGGAATATGCCCTTCTCTACGGAATAGCCTCGGGAAACTGAGAGTAATACCGTATACGCCCTTCGGGGGAAAGATTTATCGGAGAAGGATTAGCCCGCGTT
>JAHELH010000199.1:0-3352 GCA_024644285.1 Paracoccaceae bacterium
TGCTGCGCCGCTACTCCGAGACGCGCCGGCGGCACCCGCTGGCCCCGGAGGGCGAGCCCGAGATGGGGATCGAGCGCGAGGCCGAACTGCTGATCCCGGTGCGCAGCCACGCCCAGGTGCTGATCGACACGTCCGAGTTGACCCCGCACGACCTGCGCGCCGAGATCCAGCGCTGGTTCGACCCGACGCCAGCCGGGCGGCTGGCGGTCTCGATCCAGTCGTTTTCCTACAAGCGCGGCATCCCGCCCGGGGTCGACACGGTCCTCGATTGCCGGTTCCTGCGCAACCCGCACTGGGAGCCGGACCTGCGCCCTCTGGACGGCCGCGATCCGCGTGTCGCCGCACATGTCGAGAGCGATCCGCGCTTCGAGGAATTTTTCAACAATGTCACCAATCTGGCGCTATTGTTGCTGCCCGCGTCGCGCGATGAGGGCAAGGCGCATCTGTCAATCGGCTTCGGGTGTACCGGAGGGCAACACCGGTCCGTTGCCCTGGCCGAGAAGCTGGCGAATACGCTTGCAAAGGCCGGGTGGCAGGTTTCAATTAGACATCGTGAACTCGAGCGGCGCGCCCGATCCGCGCCGCCGTCTGCGGTGGGGTAGGACGCGTGATCGGCATCGTCATCGTGGCGCACGGCGGGTTGGCCCGCGAATACCTGTCCGCCGTCGAACATGTCGTCGGCGAGCAGGGCGGCGTGCGCGCGATTTCGATCGAGCCGGAATGCGACCGCCCGCTGAAACAGCAGGAGATCTGCGGCGCGGCGGATGCGGTGGATACCGGCGACGGCGTCGTCGTCGTCACCGACATGTTCGGCGGCTCGCCCAGCAACCTGTCGCTGCGGGCCTGCGCGCCCGACAACCGCAAGATCATCTACGGCGCGAACCTGCCGCTGTTGATCAAGCTGGCCAAATCCCGCCACCTGCCGGTCAACGACGCGGTTCGGACTGCCCTTGCGGCGGGGCGGAAATATATAGACAGCATCGACGGCGTTTTGAATTAAGATTGGACTCATGCCGGATCGGATCAGCCGCTGTCTGCGGATCGTCAACGAAAAGGGTCTGCACGCCCGGGCCTCGGCCAAGCTGGTCGAGGTGGTGGAGGCGCATGACGCGAAAGCCACGATCCGCAAGGATGGACTGGATGCTTCGGGCGACAGCATCATGGGCCTTTTGATGTTGGCAGCTTCCCGTGGAACCTCTATTGAGGTCGAAACCAGCGGACCGGAGGCCGAGAAACTGGCCAATGCGCTCGAGGCGCTGGTGGCCGACCGGTTCGGCGAAGAATTCTGACGGGACGTTGGGGATGAACGTCCTGGACAAATGCGAGCGAACCTTGGCGGACAGCTACCCCGAACCTGATGTGCACGGTCGTAAGGATTACGTGCCCTATGACAAGCGCAAGCTGTCATATGCCAACACCTTTCCCGATCCCTGGAAAAAGCTGACCATCCGCTCGCTGGAATGGATGACCGGCAAGTTCAGGCTGCTGCGCAAGATCCGCAAGTTCGAGCGCGAGGGGCTGGTCGAGGGCTACCCGTTCTGGGGCCGCGCGCTGGAGGCGATGGGCGTCGACATCCTGACCCCGGACGAACAGATCCGCCGCATTCCGAAGTCCGGACCGGTTGTGGTGGTGGCGAACCATCCGCACGGGCTGGTCGATGGGGTGGTGCTGGCCGAGATGGTCGGGCGGGTGCGGACCGACTACAAGATCCTGACGCGGTCGCTGCTGACCGGCGTGAAGGAGATCAAGCAATTCCTGATACCGGTACCTTTCGCCCACGAGACGGACGCCCAGAGAAAGAACGTCGAGATGCGCGCCCGCTGCATGGAGCAGCTGGCCAAGGGTGGCGTGGTGGTTCTGTTCCCGTCGGGCGTGGTGATGGTGTCGGAGACGATGTTCGGGCCGCCGGTCGAGGCGGAGTGGGGCCTGTTCACCGCCAAGATGATCCAGAAATCCGGCGCCGTGGTGGTGCCGATCTATTTTCCGGGCGCGAACAGCCGGGTCTATCACATCGCCGACAAGATCTCTCCGACGATCCGGCAGGGGCTGTTGCTGCGCGAGGTGGTGCATGCGCTGAACAAGCCGCAGAAGCCGGTGGTGGGTCACCCCATCGGGCGTGATGTGATTGAGGGCTGGGCCGGCAATCCGCGCGGGTTCATGGCCTGGCTGCGCGCGCATACGCTGGAGCTGAAGAACCTAGATTGAGCAGGTGTCCTAACTAGGACATGTAGCTAACCTATTGGCGTCATTATAGCTAGCGCTAACAGGTCGCGGCAGATCGGTAGAGAGGTGGGTTGGCAGTCGACCCTACCGGGTCGGCACCGGTGCCTCGCCGCGGTAATCGTAAAATCCGCGCTTGGTCTTGCGGCCGAGCCAGCCGGCCTCGACATATTTCGTCAGAAGCGGGCAGGGCCGGTACTTGGTGTCGGCCAGCCCGTCATGCAGCACGTTCATGATCGCCAGGCAGGTATCGAGCCCGATGAAATCGGCCAGTTCCAGCGGCCCCATCGGGTGGTTGGTGCCGAGCTTCATCGCTGAATCGATCGAGGCGACGTTGCCGACGCCTTCGTAAAGCGTGTAGACCGCCTCGTTGATCATCGGCATCAGGATGCGGTTGACGATGAAGCCGGGAAAATCCTCGGCGCTGGAGGCGACCTTGTCGAGCCGCTCGACCACGCGAAGACAGGCCTTGTAGGTCGGCTCGTCGGTGGCGATGCCGCGGATCAGCTCTACCAGCTGCATCACCGGCACCGGGTTCATGAAGTGGAAGCCCATGAACTTTTCCGGCCGGTCGGTGCGCGACGCCAGCCGGGTGATCGAGATCGACGAGGTGTTGGAGGTCAGGATCGTGTGCGGCTGAAGATGCGGCAGCAGGTCCTCGAAGATCGCCTGCTTGACCATTTCGCGCTCGGTCGCCGCCTCGATCACAAGGTCGGTGGCGCCGAGGTCGGACAGCGTCAGGGTGGTGCGGATGCGGTCCAGGGCGGCCTTCTGGTCATCCTCGGTGATCTTGCCGCCCTTGACCTGGCGGTCCATGTTGCGCTCGATCCGGGCCATGGCGTCGTCCAGCGCCGTCTGGTTCACGTCGTTCAGCAGAACCTCGTAGCCTGCCAGCGCCAGCACGTGGGCAATTCCGTTGCCCATCTGCCCCGCGCCGACCACGCCGACCGTCTTGATCTCCATTCCGCGCCCCTTGGATGCCCGAGGCGACCATATGTGTGCGGAGAACGCGGGGCAATGCCACCGTGCCACGATCCGACAATTCAAGGCAAATCCCGGACTTAGCGACTTGGCAATTTCTGTCTGCGACTCTTCGCCCCGGGTGAAACGATCAACAGAGTGGGTGGGATGA
>JAHELH010000199.1:3452-4918 GCA_024644285.1 Paracoccaceae bacterium
GAGGAAATGCTTGGCCCGGTCGTGCATCGGCGCGTGTCGCAGGCGCTGGGTGCGGTGCTGCCGGGACTGATGTGAGGAACGAAAAAGGCCCGCATGGATGCGGGCCTTAGCCTTGGTCGGGAATGGTGGGTTGCGCCCGCCCTAGAGCTTCTCGATCAATTCCGGGACGGCGGTGAACAGGTCGGCCACCAGGCCGTAATCGGCCACCTGGAAGATCGGCGCCTCCTCGTCCTTGTTGATCGCGACGATGACCTTGCTGTCCTTCATGCCGGCGAGGTGCTGGATCGCGCCCGAGATGCCGACCGCCATGTAGAGATCCGGCGCCACGACCTTGCCGGTCTGGCCGACCTGCCAGTCGTTCGGGGCGTATCCCGAATCCACCGCGGCGCGCGAGGCGCCGACGGCGGCGCCCAGCTTGTCGGCGAGTTTCTCGATCAGGTGGAAGTCGTCCTTCGAGCCGACTCCGCGGCCGCCGGAGACGACGATCCCGGCGCTGGTCAGCTCGGGCCGGTCGGTGGCTGCGACCTTGTCCTCGACCCATTCGGACAGGCCGGGGTTCTCGGCCGCGCCGATGCTTTCCACCGGGGCGGAATTGCCGGTGCCGGCGGCGTCGAAGGTCGAGGTGCGGATCGTCACCACCTTCTTGGCGTCCTTCGACTTCACCGTCTGGATCGCGTTGCCGGCATAGATCGGCCGCTCGAACGTGTCGGCATCATTGATGCCCGAGACGTCCGAGATCACCATGACGTCGAGCAGCGCGGCGACGCGTGGCATCACGTTCTTGGCGTCGGTGGTGGCCGGCGCCATGATGTGATCGTAGTCGCCCGCGAGCGAGACGATAAGTGCTGCCGTGGATTCGGCAAGGCGGTGGCCCAGCGACGGGTCCTCGGCGCACAGCACCTTTTTCACGCCGTCAATGGTCGCAGCCTCGTCGGCGGCGGCCTTGGCATGCGCGCCACAGCACAGAACAGTCACGTCGCCCAGCTTGACGGCGGCGTTCACCGCCTTGGCGGTGGCGTCCATCGACAGTTCGCCGTTATTGACCTCTCCCAAGAGCAGAACAGCCATCAGATCACCCCCGCTTCGTTCTTCAGTTTCTCAAGCAGCTCGTCGACCGAGCCGACCATGACGCCGGCCTTGCGCGCCTCGGGCTCGGCGGTCTTGAGGATCTCGAGCCGCGGGCTGACGTCAATGCCGTAATCGGCGGGCGTTTTTTCGTCCAGCGGCTTTTTCTTGGCCTTCATGATGTTGGGCAGGCTGGCGTAACGCGGCTCGTTCAGGCGCAGGTCCACGGTGACGATGGTCGGCATCTTGACCTTGATGGTCTGCAACCCGCCGTCGACCTCGCGGGTGACGGTGGCATGGTCGCCCTCGATCCCGACCTCCGAGGCGAAGGTCGCCTGCGACCAGCCAAGCAGCGCGGCCAGCATCTGGCCGGTGGCGTTCATGTCGTTGTCGATGGCCTG
>JAHELH010000013.1 GCA_024644285.1 Paracoccaceae bacterium
CGGAAAGGACAACGCCCTCTCGAAACGCGAAGAGGAGATCAGCCGTGACCAAACGCACGTCTGCCAAGTACAAGCTGGACCGCCGGATGGGCGAAAACATCTGGGGCCGTCCGAAATCCCCGGTCAACCGCCGCGACTACGGCCCCGGCCAGCATGGCCAGCGCCGCAAGGGAAAGCTTTCGGACTTCGGCATCCAGTTGCGCGCCAAGCAGAAGCTGAAAGGCTATTACGGCGACCTGACCGAAAAGCAGTTCCGCCGGATCTATGCCGAGGCCGAGCGGGTCCGCGGCGATACCGGCGAAAACCTGATCGGCCTGCTGGAGCGCCGGCTTGACGCCGTGGTCTACCGCGCCAAGTTCGTGCCGACGATGTTCGCCGCGCGCCAGTTCGTGAACCACCGCCACGTCCGGGTGAACGGCAAGCTGGTGAACATCCCCAGCTACCGCGTCAAGGAAGGCGACGTGATCGAGATCCGCGACCGGTCCAAGCAGCTGGCCATCGTGCTGGAATCGCAAGGTCTGCCAGAGCGCGACGTGCCGGATTACATCGATGTCGACACCAGCAAGATGACCGCCACCTTCACCCGTACGCCGACGCTGGGCGACGTGCCATATCCGGTGATGATGGAGCCCAACCTCGTCGTGGAATTCTACGCCAAGAACTGAGCGGTTCCGCGACGGTTTTCGAAAAGGCCGCGCCTTCGGGTGCGGCTTTTTTGTTTCGCCGCGGTCAATGGTGGCCCGCCGCCTCAGGCGGCGATCATCTCGGTCACCTGCGCGAGGTCATCGCGGAATTTCACCGTCTCCGCCTCGCGCAGCGCCGCCGTGGGCAGACGCAGCAGATAGGATGGATGTACCGTCACGAAGACGCGGCCATGCCTGGTGTCTTCGACGCGGCCGCGCCGCTTGAGCAGCCCCTCGCGCCGGCCGGTCAGGCTTTGAAGCGCGGTGGCGCCCATCGACAGGATGAGCTTCGGCTTGACCAGCGCGATCTCGGCCTCGAGCCACCATTTGCAGTGCTCGATCTCGGTGCGGTTCGGCGGCTGGTGCAGGCGGCGCTTGCCCTGCCGTCGGAATTTGAAGTGCTTGACGGCATTGGTGACATAAACCGCCTGCCGGTCGAGTCCGGCCTCGCCCGCGACCCGGTCGAAGAGCTGTCCCGCCGGGCCGACGAAGGGACGGCCGGCCAGGTCCTCGTGGTCGCCCGGCTGCTCGCCCACGATCATCAGCCGCGCGTCCGCCGGCCCCTCGCCCGGAACCGCCTGGGTGGCGTCGCGATGCAGCGGGCAGCGGGCGCAGCCGCGCAGTTCCCGCGTCAGGCCGGACTGGGTTTGCGGCATCGTGCAGCCCTGGGGCATGCGGGCCTGCTTCAGTATCTTCTCCGCCCGCTGCGGCGGCAGCGTCGGCGCGGCCAGTTGCATTTCCAGCGCGCGTTCGCCGGCATGGGCGATCAGGTCGGGTATGTGCCGCGCCTCGGGCATGTTCTTCCAGTACTTGCGCGGCATTTCCGAGCACATCGCCTGCACCTTCAGACGCGCCGGGTTGAAGATGTTCCGGAAATAGGTGCCCCACAGCTCCTCGGCCCCGTCCTCGGGCAGGTCGGGTTTTGGCTGGCCATCCTCCAGCGTCAGCCTGCCGTCTTCGAACCGGGCGGTGACGTCCGGTGTGGCGATGATCCAGTCCATGTCGCCGAAGCGACGGGTGAAGAATGGGGCGGTGGGCTCGACGGTGTGATGCGTCGGCTCGAACCAGGCGGCGAAGCGCCGGCGGCCGGCGGCGTCGCCCACGTCGCGGAAGCGGACGAAGGCCTTCATCTTGTGGGCGCAGCGGCGCACGTTCTTTTCCATGGTGCGGAGACGCGCCAGATCGGCGTCGCCGCGGTCGGATATGAGCCGCGGGTTGTCCTGCAGACGGCAGAGAAAGTCGTAGAGACGGGCGAACCGTTCCGGATCGGCGTGCCAGACGACGGTGTTCGCGAGGTCGAGGAAGCCTTTCGGGACAGAGGGCGGCGTCCGCCCAGCAGGGGCGCGGGCGGGCGCGGCCCGGTTCGCTGCGCGTACCGGGCACGCGAACAGGTCGGTCTGGCTTTCGTCGGCGAAGCGCCAGAGTGCGTCCTCCGGCGGCACCTCGCGCAGCATCAGTCCGCGCGCGGCGTCGCGCCAGGCCTGCGCCGTGCCGATCCGGGGCAGGTGGATGGTTTCCATCAGATGAGCTGCAACTGTTCCGGCGGGGGCGCGAAGCGGGCGCGCAGGTCGGCGCTGTCGGTCAGCGCGCCGGGTGTCCAGCCGCGCACTGTGATGAACGGCCGCGCCTTCTTCAGCGCCGCGCCCATCCGCTGCAGATCCTCGTAGCGCAGGGTACGGTGCCGCCGTGTCGTCAGGATGCGGCCCACGGTTCGCGTTCCGAAACCCGGCACACGCAACAGCATCTCGCGGTCGGCGCGCTGCACGTCGACCGGGAACAGCGCGCGATGGGCCAGAGCCCAGGCGAGTTTCGGGTCGAGGTCCAGGTCGAGATTGCCGCCCGGAGCGACCCCGGTGATCTCGTCCACGTCGAAGCCGTAGAACCGCAGCAGCCAGTCGGCCTGGTAAAGCCGGTGCTCGCGCGCCAGCGGCGGCTTGATCAAGGGCAGTTTACGGCTTGCATCGGGGATCGGCGAGAAGGCGGAATAATAGACCCGCTTCAGCCCGAAATCGCCGTAAAGCCGGGTCGCCTGGCCCAGGATCGTCGCGTCGTTCGAGCCGTCGGCGCCGACGATCATCTGGGTGGACTGGCCGGCGGGGGCGAATTTCGGCGGGCGCTTGCCAGTGTGGCTGCGCTCTTTCGACGCCACCCGCCGCGCCTTCACGTCGCCCATCGCGGCGCGGATCGTGCCGGGGTTCTTCTCGGGCGCGTAAGCCTGCACGGCGGCGTCGGTGGGCAGCTCGACATTGATCGACAGCCGGTCGGCGAAGAGGCCCGCCTGCTCGATAAGGTCCGGTGCGGCGTCGGGGATGGTTTTCAGGTGGATGTAGCCGCGGAAATTCTCGCGTTCCCGCAGGGTGCGGGCGATCTGCACCATGTCCTCCATCGTCTTGTCGGGCGAGCGGATGATGCCGGAGGACAGGAACAGCCCCTCGATGTAGTTGCGGCGGTAGAACTCGGTGGTGAGGTGCACGACCTCTTCGACGCTGAACCGCGCGCGGGGGGTGTTCGACGACACGCGGTTCACGCAATAGGCGCAGTCGTAGATGCAGAAGTTGGTCATCAGGATCTTGAGAAGACTGATGCAACGCCCGTCCGGCGCGTAGGCGTGGCAGATGCCGGATCCTTCGGTCGAGCCCAGCCCCTTGCCGTCACGGCTGTCCCGGCGCGCTGTGCCGGACGACGCGCAGGAGGCGTCGTAGCGGGCCGCATCCGACAGAATCGCTAACTTTTTGTTCAAACTCATGACCATGATGTTCATCATATGTTCTCATGGCCGGAACGGCAAGGGCAGGGCGGGATCAGTCCGCCGGGACGGGGCCTTGCAGGAACAGTTCGCCGTCGATGATGCGCCCCGTCGGGCGCAGGCCGAACCTTTCGTAGAAGACGAGTGCCGAATCGTCGCGTGGCACGACGGATGTGCAGAAGGTGCCGCGGCCCCAGGTGCGGGCCTGGGCAAAGGCGGCCTGCATAGCGAAGCGGCCGTAGCCCTTGCCCTGCGCAGCCGCGTCGACCATCAGCCGCCAGAGGTAGACCGCGTCGGGCGGATCCTCGGGCTCGACCTCGGGGTGGTCGGGGCGCATGTCGACCAGCGCGATGAGGCCCACGGCCTTGCGGCCCTCGAATATGGCGCGAGTCCAGGTGAAGGGGGCATAGGCGGTCTGGGCCACGGTGCGCTCGGCAGAGGCGACGAGGCCCTGCTGGGTGTCCTTCACCCGCAGCGCAAGGATCGCGGACAGGTTTTCATAGGCCACCTCTTGCAGTTCCGGCATCGATCCCCTCCCAGCGTGGCGTTTTCGGGTGGCCGCCGCGAGGCTCTCCGATTAGAAGCGCGCCGACCCTGCCCATCTGGGCCGAAGCTCGCGAATACCGCAACCCCGGAGAGACGCACATGAGCACCGACTACCCCGTCTACGCCCATATCGACGGCCCCATCGTGATGATCGGCTTCGGCTCGATCGGCCGTGGGACGCTGCCGCTGATCGAGCGGCATTTCGAATATGACGCGAAGAAGATGGTGGTGATCGAGCCGCAGCATGCAGCCCACAACTTCCTGACCCAGCGCGGCATCCGGCATCTGCAGGTGGCGATCACACGTGATAATTACCGCGACGTTCTGGGCGGGCTGTTCGAGCGCGGCAAGGGCTTCTGCGTGAACCTTTCCGTCGACACCTCGTCGCTGGACCTGATGAAGTTCTGCCGCGAGTTGGAGGTGCCCTATATCGACACCGTGGTCGAGCCCTGGGCGGGGTTCTATTTCGAGACGCCAGACAACGCCGACCGCACAAACTACGCCCTGCGCCAGAAGGTGCGCGACGAGAAGGCGGCCAATCCCGGCGGCACCACGGCGGTGAGCTGCTGCGGCGCGAACCCCGGCATGGTGTCGTGGTTCGTCAAGGAGGCGCTTTTGACACTGGCGAAGGATACCGGACGCGATGCGACGCCGCCGCGGGAACGCGAGGGCTGGGCGAGACTGATGCGGTCGCTTGGCGTCAAGGGCGTGCACATCGCCGAGCGCGACACCCAGGCGCGGCGGCAACCGAAGCCGCGCGGCGTATTCGTCAATACCTGGTCGGTGGAGGGTTTCATCGCCGAAGGCTTCCAGCCGGCGGAACTGGGCTGGGGCACGCATGAGACCTGGATGCCCGAGACCTCGCACAGCTATGACACCGGCTGCCAGGCCGGCATCTGGTTCGAGCGCCCCGGCGCGATCACCCGGGTGCACACCTGGTGCCCGACACCGGGGCCGCAATTCGGCTTTCTGGTGACCCATAACGAGGCGATCTCGATTTCCGACTACTACACCGTCGGCGCGGGGGCGAAGCCGGAATATCGCCCTACCTGCCACTACGCCTACCACCCCAGCGACGACGCGGTGCTGTCGCTGCACGAATGTTTCGGCGCGGGAAAGACGCAGGAAAAGCACCACATTCTCGACGAGAACGAGATCGTCGAGGGCATCGACGAGTTGGGGGTGCTTTTGTACGGGCACGAGAAGAACGCGCTCTGGTACGGCTCGCGCCTGTCGATGGAGGAAACCCGCGACCTGGCGCCGTTCCAGAACGCCACCGGACTGCAGGTGTCGAGCGCGGTGCTGGCGGGGATGGTCTGGGCGCTGGAGAACCCCAATGCGGGGATCGTCGAGACCGACGAGATGGACCATGCAAGGTGCCTGGAGGTGCAGCGGCCCTACCTGGGCCCGGTCGAGGCGCATTACACCGACTGGACGCCGCTGACCGACCGCTGGGAGCAGTTCCCCGAGGACATCGACGAAAGCGATCCCTGGCTTTTCCGCAACGTGCTGGCGAGTTGACGCCACGTCGCCTGCAACTCCCCGGCGCGCCGCGGCTTTTCCCGCGCAAGTGTCGCATCCTTGCACTGGTCACCCCCTGCCGCGCCCGTTAAGACGGCGCGCAAGAGGAGGGGGCGCATGTCCGCGATAGAACCGCAGCCCGGGATCATGGAAATCGAGCTGTACCAGGGCGGCCAGTCGACGCTGGACGGGCGCACGGACGTGGTCAAGCTGTCGTCGAACGAAAACCCCTTTGGCCCCAGCCCCAAGGCGGTCGAGGCCTTTGCCCGCGCGTCGCGGCAGTTGCACCGCTATCCGCCGACCGACCATGCCTCGCTGCGGAACGCCATCGGCGAGGTGCACGGGCTGGACCCCGAGCGGATCATCTGCGGCGTGGGCTCGGACGAGATCATCCATTTCCTGTGCCAGGCCTATGCCGGGCCGGGCTGCGAGGTGCTGCACACCGAGCACGGGTTCGCCATGTACCGGATCTCGGCGCTGGCCGCCGGGGCTGTGCCGGTCGAGGCGAAAGAGACCGAGCGGGTGACCGATGTCGGCAACCTGCTCGATGCCTGCACGGAACGCACCAGGCTGGTTTTCATCGCCAATCCCAACAATCCCACCGCGACGATGATCGGCGGCAACGAAATGGCGCGTTTGGCCGAGGGGCTTCCCGACGGGGCATTGCTGGTGCTGGACGGGGCCTATGCCGAATATGTCGAGGGCTATGACGGCGGCGTCGGCCTGATCGACAGCCGCGACAACGTGTTCATGACGCGCACCTTTTCCAAGCTCTACGGGCTGGGGGGGTTGCGGATCGGCTGGGGATACGGGCCGAAAGAGGTCATCGACACGCTGAACCGCATCCGCGGTCCGTTCAACCTGAGCCAGGCGCAACTGGGCGCGGCGGAGGCGGCGGTCCGCGACCGCGACTATGTGCGCCATTGCCTGGCCGAGAACAAGCGGATGCGCGCCTGGATGGCCGAGGCGCTGGCCGGGCTGGGCGTGCCCTCGGACACGTCCTGCGCCAATTTCATCCTCGCCCGGTTCCACGACGCGGAAGAGGCCGAGGCCTGCGACGCCCATCTCAAAGAGGCCGGGATCCTGGTGCGCCGGGTGACCGGCTACAAGCTGCCGCACTGTCTGCGGATCACCGTGGGCGACGAGGCGTCCTGCCGCCGCACGGTGCACGCCATCGCCGGATTCAAGGGCGCTCGGGAATGAGCGTGGTCTACGACCGCGTGGCGCTGATCGGACTGGGGCTGATCGCCTCGTCGATGGCGCATGCGATGCGTCGTGACGGGCTGGCGGGCGAGATCGTCGGCACCGCGCGGTCGGCCGAGACGCGGGCGGTGGTGGAGGAGCTGGGGTTCTGCGACCGGGTGGTCGAGACCGCCGCCGAGGCGGTGACGGACGCCGACCTGGTGGTGCTGGCAGTGCCGGTCGGGGTGATGGGCGATATCGCGGTCGGGATCGGGCCGCACCTGAAGCCGGGCGCGACGGTGACGGATGTCGGTTCGGTCAAGCGTCACGTGATCGAAACCGTGACGCCGCATATCCCCGAGGGCGTGCATTTCATCCCCGGCCACCCTTTGGCGGGGACCGAGCATTCCGGGCCGCGCTCTGGCTTTGCCGATCTGTTCCTGAACCGCTGGACGCTGCTGATCCCGGACCAGACGACCGACCCGGCGGCGCTGCAGCGGCTGACCGACTACTGGCATGCGCTGGGCGCGCATGTGGACGTGATGGACGCCGATCACCACGACCTGGTGCTGGCGGTGACCAGCCACGCGCCGCACCTGATCGCCTATACCATGGTCGGCGTGGCGGACGATCTGCGGCGGGTGACCGACAGCGAGGTCATCAAGTACTCGGCGGCGGGTTTCCGCGACTTTACGCGGATTGCCGCCAGCGACCCGACGATGTGGCGCGACGTTTTTCTCACCAACAAGCAGGCAACATTGGAGATTCTCGGCCGTTTCACCGAAGAGCTGTTCGCCCTGCAGCGGGCGATCCGCAAGGGTGACGGCCAGCATCTTTACGACTATTTTACCCGCACCCGGGCAATCAGACGCGGGATCATCGAAGCGGGGCAGGATATCGACGCCCCGGATTTCGGGCGAGGAGCGGTCAAGAAATGAAGTGGCGCGTCGCGGGATTGGTGGTCTGGCTGACCGGTGTCTTTTCTGCGTCCGCCCTGGCCGAAGCGCCATCGGCCTCTCTGCGCCCCGAGATGCGGCCGGGGGCGACGACGCGGGCCGTGGCCATGGCGCTGGCGTCGGTGCGCCCGCCGGACGTGGCGCAGGCCGCGTCGCCGCGGCCGGTGCCGCGCCCGGGATCGGCCCGCGTTGCCGAGCGGCCGCGGGCGCCGGTGACCGCCGCGAAACCGGCGCGGGTGGTGCTGGCGAGCGCGCGCAGCGCGGTGCGTGCCTCGCCGCGTCCGGACATCCGGCCGGCAAACCTCAAGCGCCGCTTCCTGGTGCGCGCGGCGGGGGTGCGACAACAGCCGGCGCCGGTGGTGCACGGGCCGAAGGGCGCGGTCTGTGGCGACAGCGCGATCAAGGGACAGCGGCTTTCGCCGATCGCCGGGCGGCTCAGGGGCTGCGGCGTGGCCAAGCCGGTGCGGGTGACCTCGGTCGACGGCGTCGCGCTGAGCCAGCCGGCGACGCTGAACTGCCGGTCGGCCAAGGCGTTGCGGAACTGGGTCAGCGGATCCGTCAAGCCGGCGGTCGGGCGGCTGGGCGGCGGCGTCGCCTCGCTGAAGGTCGCGGCACATTATTCCTGCCGGACGCGCAACAACAAGCCCGGTGCGAAGATCAGCGAGCACGGGCGCGGCAACGCCATCGATATCTCGGCCATCGTCCTGAAGAATGGCGTGGCGCTGACCGTTCTGAAGGGCTGGCGCGACAAGGTGCAGGGGCGGATCCTGAAGGCGGTGCACCGCGACGCCTGCGGGCAGTTCGGCACCGTGCTGGGACCGAATGCAGACCGGCATCATCAGGATCATTTCCATCTCGACGTGGCGCGGCACCGGGGGGGCGGGGCGTACTGCCGCTAGCTTTCGCTGCGCCGCAGAATGTTTCGCGCGCGAAACATTTTCCATTGGTTAACAATCGGTTAATCCAGTATCAGCCGGATGCCGTTCAGCGAGACGGCGTTGCGCCGGATCTCGATGACCGCGCGATCCTGCCCGACCGCGGCGTCGGCCGCCGCCAGGCCGAGCGCCCGGGCGAGCGCCAGGATCCCGGCGGCATCCCCCGGCTCTCCGGTCAGCGTGCCGGCGGGGCCGGACGCCTCGAATGTCACCTCACCGCCGAGCCGGGCGCCGCCCAGTTGCAGCCGGTCGACCCGCCAGAGCGTGAGCGCCGGTCCCGCCGGGTCGGACAGCGTCAGGGGCGCGGTCCATTCTGCGGTGCTGTCGAGCGCGACGCGGTCCGCGGTGACCGCACCGTCCGGACCGTCCACGACCACCTGGCGCAATTCCAGCGCCAGGTCATAGCTGAGAACCCGGGCCGGCGTGCGCCGGATCGCGGCCAGCGCGGAGGCGGCGGTCAGGGTCCGGTCGCGCCAGCGCAGGGTCAGCCCGTCGGCCACCAGGTTTGCGCGATCGAGCCCCCCCGCCGGGCCCCGTTCGAAGACGGCGCTGGCCCGCATAGTGACGCTGGCGACATCGATCTCGACACCCCCGACCGTCAGCATCTGCCGCGGGGGGAAGACGAGGATTGTGTGCTCTGGCATATAGCTGAGGCGCAGGACCTGGAGAAACGGCGCGGACCAGGCGGCCCGGTCCGAGGGCAACGCCAGCCGCGGGTCGGCCAGCGTCATGTCGAAGCGGTTGGGAAAGCCGCGAACGCGGATATCCGCGACGGCGGCCTGCCACCCGGCATCGGCCCGCGCGGCGAACCAGTCGCGGGAGGCCTGCGCGGCGCCGCGCGATCCGTAGAACCAGTAGCCCGACCAGAGCAGCGCCAGAAGGCCGATCGCGAGGATGACGGCGCGCATCTTCTCCCCTTTGACGCCCCTGCCTGAGCGGTGTTTATAGGGCGCGCGAACGGAGGACCAGTTTTCATGAATCACGCGCCGCTTTGGGTGTTCGGCTACGGCTCGCTGATGTGGAACCCGGGCTTCGACTATACCGAGCGCGTGCTGGCCACGCTGCCCGGTTATGCACGAACCTTCTGCATGCGCTCGATTCACCATCGCGGCACCGAGGACGCCCCGGGGCTGGTGCTGGCGCTGGACGAGCATCCCGAGACCGAATGCCACGGGCTGGCCTTCGCGGTGCCGCAGGACACGCGGCATGACACGCTGGCCTATCTGCGCGAGCGCGAACTGATCTCGTCGGCGTATCTGGAAAAGGTGCTGGACATCGATCTGCACGACGGGCGGCGGGTCGCGGCGGTGACCTATGTCGTCGATCCGCACCACGTGCAGTATTGCGGCAACCTGCCGCTGGAAGAGCAGGCCTGCATCATCGCCCGCGCAGTGGGCGGGCGCGGGCCCAACACCGAGTACCTTTACAACACCGCGCTGCACCTCGAAGAACTTGGCATCGAGGACCGTGATCTCAACTGGCTGGCAAAAAGGGTGCAAGTTCTTGCAAAATAGCGCGGCACTTGAACGGGTGTTGGCAGGGATTGCCTTCGCTCTTATCTTATCCACAGAAAAATAAGGGCAGGACACGTCCAGATGGACCAGCCGGATCGCGAGGTCGAGCCGTTCTTTTCCCAGCCGGTGCGCCAGATCTTCCTGATGCTGGTGGTGCTGGTTCTGGTGGCGTTGGGCGCCTGGGTGGCGTTGCCGGCCGTCTGGCCGGTTTTTTTCGCCAATATCTGGCTGAACGGCTTCATCGCCTTCGTCTTTCTGATCGGGATCCTCGCCTGTTTCTGGCAGGTGCTGCAGCTGATCACCTCGGTGAACTGGATCGTCGCCTTCGTCCGGGACCCGCGCGCCAGCGAGGACATGCGCACGCCGCGCCTGCTGGCGCCCCTTGCGGCGCTGTTGCGCACGCGGGGCGCGCGGATGCAGATCAACTCGTCCTCGGCGCGTTCGATCCTGGACTCGGTCGCCACCCGGATCGACGAATTGCGCGACATCACCCGGTACATCGTCAGCCTGCTGATCTTCCTTGGACTGCTCGGCACGTTTTTCGGCCTGGCGACCACGGTGCCGGCCATCGTCGACACCATCCGCTCGCTGGCGCCGTCGGACACCGAGACCGGGGTCCAGGTCTTTCAGCGCCTGATGGGCGGGCTGGAGACGCAGCTTGGCGGCATGGGCGTGGCGTTTTCGTCGTCGCTGCTGGGACTTGCGGGATCCCTGGTGGTGGGGCTGCTGGAGCTGTTTGCCGGGCACGGGCAGAACCGTTTCTACCGCGAGCTGGAGGAATGGCTGTCGACGATCACGCGTCTGGGCTTTTCCACCGGCGACGGCGACACCGTGTCCGATCAGGATGCGGTGGTCGCGATACTGGACCACATGGCCGAGCAGATGGAATCGCTGCAGACCATCTATTCGCAGTCCAATGAAAGCCGCTCGTCGGTCGACGAGAAGCTTGGCAAGCTGGCCGATGCCGTCGAGCGGATGACCGACCGGATGGACCTCACCGATCACAGCGCCCAGGCGCTGGGCCGCATCGCCGAGAGCCAGGCGCAGCTGGTCGAGGTGCTGGAACAGCAGGCTTCGCACGGCGTCGACGCCGAAAGCCGGATGCGGCTGCGGTCGATCGACGTGCAGCTTTTGCGGATCCTCGAAGAGATGTCGGCCGGGCGGCAGGAGACCGCCACCGACCTGCGGTCCGATCTGGCCGCGCTGACGAAGGCGGTGCGCGAGATGACCCGCGAGAACGCGCCCGCGAGCGGACGCCGGGGCTAGGCGATGGCCCTGTCCCGCCGATCCGCGCATCGCGTCACGGGCTCGATCTGGCCCGGGTTCGTCGACGCGATGACGGCGCTGCTGCTGGTGCTGTTTTTCGTGCTGACCATCTTCATGGTCGTGCAATTCGTGCTGCAAGAGACGATCTCGGGCCAGGAAAGCGCGCTTGACGACCTGACCGCCGAGGTCAATGCGCTGGCCGAGGCGCTGGGGCTGGAGCAGCAGCGCGCCTTCGGGCTGGAGGAAGAGGTCGCCGGGCTGACCGCGACGCTGAGCGACGCGGAAGAGACCCAGGCGGCGCAGGCCGCGCTGATCGCGTCTCTGCAGAGCCAGACCGCCGAGCAAACCGCCGAGATCGCCGCGCAATCGGCGCGCATCACCAGCTTCGAGGCGCAGGTCGCGTCGCTTTTGGCCGAGCGCGACGCGGCGCGGGCCGAGGGCGTGGCGCTGACCGCGGATCTGGAGCAGGCGCTGGGCGATAACGCGCGCCTGGTGTCGGAACAGGAGGCGATGGAACTGGCGCTGGCCAGTGCGCGCGAAGAGATCGACGCCCAGGCCCAGGCGGCGCGGCTGGCCGCCGCGCGGCGCGAGGCGCTGGAGGCGCTGATCGAGGATCTGCGCGGCGACGTAGCGTCGCGCGAGGCTTCGCTGGCCGACGCCCTGGCGCAGCTGGAGAGCGTCAGCGGCGAGACCTCCGAGATGTCCTCGCGGCTGGCCCAGCTGACCGCCGCGCTGTCGGACCAGGCCGCCGCACGCGAGGCCGCGGCCACCGAGCGCGACGAGTTGCGGGCGCAGATCCTGGCGCTGCAGGCGTCGCTGTCGGAAGAGCAGGGCGCCCGGGCCGATGCGGTGTCGCTGCTGGCGCAGCTTCGCGACGAGTTGAGTGAAACCGCGGCGGCGCTGGAGGCCAGCGAGGCGGCGGTGCTGGCCAGCTCGATGGAACAGGAGAGCCTGTCGGCGCGGCTGGCGCGGCTGGAACGGTCGCTGGCCGAGGCAGAGGCGGCGCGCGCGGCGGCGCAGGCCGAGGCCGAAAGCATGCAGCGCACGGCCGATACCCTGGGCGAGGACCTGGCGGAGCGGATGCGGCAGCTGCAGGAGGAACTGACCCGCGAGGCGGCGGCGCGGCGCGCATCGGAGGAAGCGGCGGCCGCCGCGGCGCTGGAGGGCGAGGAGCTGACCACGCGGCTGCTGCGCCTGCAGGCGGAGCTGTCCGACGCGGTCGGGGCGCGCCAGGCGGCCGAAACCGCCGCCGAGGCGCTGCGCGCCGAATTGCGCGAGGCCGACGCGTCGCTGACCGCCGAGCAGAGCGCGCGGCTTGCCGAGAACGCAGCGGCCGAGGCGCTGCGCCAGCGCCTGGAGGAATTGCAGGCGGCGCTGAGCGAGGAAGAGAAGCAGCGGCTGGTCGAGGCCGCCACCGCCGAGGCGCTGCGCCAGCGCCTGGCGGGCCTAGAGACCGCGCTCGACGCGGTCGAGCAGGCCCGGCTTGCCGAACAGGCCACCATCGCCGCCCTGCGCGAGCGGCTGTCCGACATGGAAGGGTCGGTCAGCGCCGAGGAGGAGGGCCGGCTGGAACAGCTGTCGGCCGCAATGGAGCTGCGCCAGCGGCTGGCCGCCGCCGAGGAGGCGGTGTCGGAGGCGGAGGCCCAGCGCATTGCGGAGCAGGCGGCGCTGGTCGCGCTGCGCGAGCGGCTGGCCGGGATCGAGCGGGAGCTGAGCGACACCGAGGCGGCGCGGCTGGCCGAAGCGGCCGCGGCCGCGGAGCTGCGCGAGCGGCTGGCGGCGGCCGAGTCGGCACTGAGCGACGAGGAGGCGCGGCGGCTGGCCGAGGCGGCGGCGGCCGAGCGGCTGCGTGAGCAGCTGGCCGGGGCGACCGAGCGGCTGAGCGAGGAGGAGGCGGCGCGGCTGGCCGAACAGGCCGCGGCGCAGGCCTTGCGCGAGCGTCTGCGGGCCGCCAGCACCGAGTTGACCGCGATGACGCTGGCGCTTGAGGAAAAGCGCAAGGAGGCGGAGGAAACGCTGACGCTGCTGGCGGCGGCGCGGGCGGCGCAGGCCAACCTTGACGACCGGCTGGCCGAGGCGCTGCTGGCGAAGGCCGAACTGGAGGGCACGCTGGCCGACCGCGAGGCGGCGCTGGCCCAGGCGCTGGCGGAGGTCGAGGCCCTGCAGGGCTCGGTGGGCGACGAGGGCGAGCTGCGGCAGCGGCTGGCCTCGGCCCTGGCGGCGAAGACCGCCGCCGAGGAGGCGCGCGAGACGGCGCTGACGCGGGCCGAGGAAATGGAGATCCTGCTGGCAAATGCCACCCGCGAGCTGACCGCGAAGGACCGGATCTCGGCCGAGGCACAACGGCGCGAGGAATTGCTCAATCAGCAGGTGGCGCAGCTGCGCGCGCAGCTTGGCTCGCTGCAGGCGCTTCTGGACGCCGCGATCGATGCGGATGCAGCGGCGCAGGTCGAGATCAAGACACTGGGCAGCCAGCTGAACGTGGCGCTGGCCAAGGTCGCCGCCGAGCAGCGCGCCCGGGCGGCTCTCGAGGAGGCCGAGCGCAAGCGCCTGGAGGAAGAGACCAAGCGGCTGGAGGCCTACCGGTCGGAGTTCTTCGGCCGGCTGCGCACCCTGCTGGAGGACCGCGAGGGCGTGCGGATCGAGGGCGACCGGTTCGTGTTCTCGTCCGAGGTGCTGTTCGAGACCGGCGACGTGTCGCTGTCGCCAGAGGGCGAGGCGCAGATCGCGCGGGTGGCGGAGATCCTGCGGGACGTGTCCGGCGACATCCCGCCCGAGATCGACTGGGTGGTCCGGGTCGACGGGCATACCGATGACGTGCCGGTCACCCGCGGCGGGGCATATGATGACAACTGGGAGTTGAGCCAGGGCCGGGCGCTGTCGGTCGTGCGCTACATGACCGACGTTCTAAGCTTTCCGCCAAATCGGCTGGCGGCGACGGGGTTCGGGGAATACCAGCCGGTGAACCCCGCAGACACGCCCGAGGCGCGGGCGCAGAACCGGCGGATCGAGCTTAAGCTCACCGAGCGTTGAGCGGCCATCCGGGCAGCACTTCGACCCGGAAGCACAGGAAGCTCAGGTCGGCCCCGAAACCCGGCACGAAGCTGACCCGGATCCATGGCGGCAGCGGCGTGACCCCGTCGGCGTAGGTTCCGCGCGCGACGGTCTCGAATGTGAGGTCCTGTATATCGCTGGCGTGGTTGAAGCCCGCGAGCCGCACCTCGTCGACGTCGTGGAACTTCAGCACGATCCGCTCCGGCATCCGTTCCGCCAGCGTTTCGAGATCGACCACGATCCACGCGCCGATCCAGACGTCGTCTTCGGGTCGCAGATCGCCGCGGTCGAACAGCAGCCGGTGCAGAGCCGCGTCGTGGAAGTTCGGCCATTCCCCATCCGCCCGGATCAGCGCGGAACCGCCGATCGCGTCCCGGCGCGGATCGAACGCCGGCGCGCTCATGAAAAGAAAACGCCCCGGCGGCCGGAGCGATTTCCGTTCTGCGAGCCTGCGGTCAATCCGCCGTCAGGAGCGGCGGCTTCTTGGATTGCAGCCGCGGCGCCTGGGCTTCCTCGATGCGCAGGTCGATCTTGCCGTCACGGACGCCGACCTTGACGTTGCCGCCCTTGGCCAGCTTGCCGAACAGCAGTTCCTCGGCCAGCGGCTTCTTGATGTGTTCCTGGATGACGCGGCCCAGCGGGCGGGCGCCCATCTTGTCGTCATAGCCCTTGTCGGCCAGCCATTCGGCCGCCGGGCGAGTCAGTTCGATGGACACGTGGCGGTCCATCAGCTGCGCCTCGAGCTGCAGGACGAACTTTTCGACCACCTGCAGGATGACCTCCTTGCCGAGCGCCGCGAAGCTTATGACGGCATCGAGGCGGTTGCGGAATTCCGGCGTGAAGGTGCGTTCGATGGCGGCGGTGTCCTCGCCCTCGCGGCGGTCGCGGCCGAAGCCGATGGCCTCTTTCGCCAGTTCCGAGGCGCCGGCGTTCGAGGTCATGATCAGGATCACGTTGCGGAAATCGACCGAGCGGCCATTGTGATCGGTCAGCTTGCCGTGGTCCATCACCTGCAAGAGGATGTTGAACACGTCCGGGTGCGCCTTTTCGATCTCGTCGAGCAGCAGCACGCAATGCGGGTGCTGGTCGACGCCGTCGGTCAGCATGCCGCCCTGGTCGAAGCCGACATAGCCCGGCGGCGCGCCGATCAGGCGCGAGACGGCGTGCTTTTCCATGTATTCCGACATGTCGAAGCGAAGCAGCTCGACGCCGAGCGAGTCGGCCAGCTGCTTGGCCACCTCGGTCTTGCCGACGCCGGTGGGACCGGCAAAGAGGTAGTTGCCGATCGGCTTTTCCGGCTCGCGCAGGCCGGCGCGGGCCAGCTTGATGGCGCTTGCCAGCGCGGTGATCGCCGGGTCCTGGCCGAAGACCACGCGCTTCAGCGTGCCCTCGAGATCCTTCAGCACCTCGGCATCGTCCTTGGAGACGTTCTTGGACGGGATGCGGGCGATCTTGGCGACGACGGCCTCGATCTCCTTGATGCCGATGGTCTTGCGCCGCTTGGATTCCACCACCAGATGCTGCGCCGCGCCGGCCTCGTCGATGACGTCGATGGCCTTGTCGGGCAGTTTGCGGTCGTGGATGTAGCGCGCCGAAAGCTCCACCGCCGACTTGATCGCGTCGGAGGTGTACTTGATCTCGTGGTGCTTCTCGAAATAGGGCTTGAGACCCTTCAGGATCTTCACCGCGTCGTCGACCGTAGGCTCGTTCACGTCGATCTTCTGGAACCGGCGTGACAGGGCGCGGTCCTTTTCGAAGTGCTGGCGGAATTCCTTGTAGGTCGTCGACCCCATGCAGCGCAGACGGCCGCCCTGAAGCGCCGGCTTCAAGAGGTTCGAAGCGTCCATCGCGCCGCCCGAGGTGGCGCCGGCGCCGATCACGGTGTGGATCTCGTCGATGAACAGGATCGCGTCGGGGTGATCCTCGAGCTCGGATACCACCGCCTTCAGCCGTTCCTCGAAATCGCCGCGGTAGCGGGTGCCGGCCAACAAAGCCCCCATGTCGAGGGAGAAGATCGTGGCGTTCTGCAGGACCTCGGGCGTTTCGCCGTTGACGATCTTGCGCGCCAGGCCTTCCGCGATGGCGGTCTTGCCGACGCCGGGATCGCCGACCAGCAACGGGTTGTTCTTGCGCCGGCGGCAGAGCACCTGGATGCAGCGCTCGACCTCGTGCTCGCGGCCGATCAGGGGATCGACCTCGCCCTTGCGGGCCTTGGCGTTGAGGTCGACGCAGTATTTCGACAGCGCGCTTTCCTTGCCCTCTTCCTCGGTCGTCTGGGTTTCTTCCTCGGCCTCGTTGGCGCCGGTGACGGGGCGGGTTTCGCCGAAGGACGGATCCTTGGCGACGCCGTGGGCGATGAAGTTGACCGCGTCGTAACGGGTCATGTCCTGCTCTTGCAGGAAGAAGGCGGCGTTCGATTCACGCTCGGCGAAGATCGCCACCAGCACGTTGGCGCCTGTCACCTCGGTCCGGCCCGACGATTGCACGTGGATCGCGGCCCGCTGGATCACCCGCTGGAACGCGGCGGTCGGCACTGCCTCGGACCCGTCGACATCGGTCACCAGGGTCGAGAGATCATCGTCGATGAAGTCCACGAGCGTCCCGCGCAGCGCCTCGAGATCCACCGAGCAAGCTTTCATCACCTTGGCTGCGTCGGGCTCGTCGATCAGCGCCAGCAGCAGGTGTTCCAACGTCGCCAATTCATGGCGGCGGGCATTGGCCAGCGCCAAGGCGGAGTGGATGGCTTGCTCGAGGGTATTCGAAAATGACGGCACGTTGCGTGCTCCTTACGCTTGGGCGGGAAGGGCCCGTGGGCCGCGTCCACACCATGACCTCTAGCTCTTAAAGTTCGGTTTTTGCGACCGCGCTTCAAGGATTTTCTTTTCAAAACCGGTCACAAACGCATTTTGCATCCGGTTTTTCGGCAGATTGGCAACGCGCGGTGCGCAATCGGGCAAAGTGCGTTCAGAACCGGTCCTTGCGCTGCCGGATCTCAGCGAAGCACTCGCTATCAGACGCGTGCGGCATATTTATGGCGGCTTTGACCTCCTTCAAGTGGGCACGCAGGAACGGATTGGTGGCGCGTTCCTCGGCGAGGGTGGAGGGGACCGTCGGCTGCCCATCCGCGCGTGCCTTTTTCACCTGTTGCGCGCGTTTCCGCAGGGCGTCGTTGCCGGGTTCGATGGTCAGCGCGAAGCGGGCGTTGCTGGCGGTGTATTCGTGGCCGGAATAGATCACCGTGTCCTCGGGCAGGGCCGCCAGCTTGGACAGGCTGCGCCACATCTGGTCGAATGTTCCCTCGAACACCCGGCCGCAGCCAAGCGCCATCAGGCTGTCGGCCGTGAAGGCGGCCGAGGCGTCCGGAATGTGATAGGCGATGTGCCCCACGGTGTGGCCCGAGACGTCGTGGACGTGAACGTCGTGCCCCGCGAACGTGAAGATGTCGCGGTCGGACACGGCCATGTCGAGATCGGGAAGTCGGTGCGCGTCCGCCTTGGCGCCTATCACCTGCGCGCCGGTCTCCTTTCGCAGCGGGCCCACCCCGTCGATATGGTCGGCGTGGTGGTGAGTGATGAAGATGTGGCTGAGCGACCAGCCCCGCCCTTGCAACGCGTCGCGGATTGGCCCGGCCTCCGGCACGTCGACGACAGCGGTTTCCCCGGTTTCGCCGGAATGGATCAGGAAGGCGTAGTTGTCTTGCAGGCAGGGGACGGTGACGATCTCTAGGGGCATGGCGTTTCCTTTCGCGAACGATATGCTGCACCCCGAAACCTTGCCGATCCGAAGGCGGCCCCGCAATGCATCTGGACGTATTGGACCTGCGGAATTTCTACTATCGCACCGGCCTCGGCCGCGCGGCGCAAAAGGCGATCCGTGAACAAGTAGTGCGGATGTGGCCGAAGGCGACCGGGCAGACGGTGGTCGGATTCGGGTTCGCGGTGCCGCTGCTGCGGCCGTATCTGCAGACCGCGACCCGGATCATCGGGCTGATGCCGGGACCGCAGGGGGTGATGCCCTGGCCCGCCGGCCAGCCCAACGTCGCGGTCCTGTGCGAGGAGACGCTGTGGCCGCTGGCCACCGGCCAGGCGGACAAGCTGCTGCTTCTGCACGGGCTGGAGACCAGCGAGAACCCCTCGAAGGTGCTGGAGGAGGCGCGCCGGGTGCTGTCGCCCGGCGGCCGAGCCATGTTCATCGTGCCGAACCGCGCCGGCATGTGGGCGCGACGCGACAAGACGCCGTTCGGTTTCGGGCGCCCGTATTCGCTGACGCAGCTTGAGAACCAGCTCAAGAGCCACGGCTTTGTGCCCAATCGTCACGTCGCTGCCCTGTTCCAGCCACCCTCGGACCGCCGGTTCTGGCTGAAGACGGGCCCGTTCTGGGAACGGACCGGCCGCCGCATTTCGTCGCGGTTCGCAGGCGGTGTGCTGATGGTCGAGGCCAGCATCGAGGTCTATGCGCGCCCGAAGGGCTCTCCGGAGACGGTGCGCCGGCCGTTGCGTGTGCTTGAAGGCTTGGCCGCACCCGAGGCCAAGCCGGTATGATCGGCGGGTGGCTCGCCCGGCTTTGGCGAAATCGCGAAGCCGGATCAGCCAGCCCTGGCGCGGCAAAAAGGCGGCGCGCCTGAAGCCTTTGTATAGGCCCATGTCCGGATCACGTTATCGCTAGCATGACTGTTGCGGGCCGCAATCCCCTCTGCTAGACCGACTCCGGTTTCGACGTTGTACGTCGTTCGCACGTTAACAAAAAAAGTTGCGCCTCCGGCATATTGGAAGGACGCGGCGAAGAATTCGGAAGGGTGGGACGTGTCCGAGACTGCTTCGATTTCGACCGGCATTGCCGCGCGCTACGCCACAGCCATTTTCGAACTGGCCAAAGAGGAAAAATCGCTGCCCGCCGTCGAGAAAGATGTCGATGCGCTGGAGGCCGCCCTCAACGAAAGCAAGGATTTCCGCGACCTGATCCATTCGCCGGTCTATTCGCGCGAAGCGCAGGGCAAGGCCGTCACCGCCATCGCCAAGAAGATGGGCCTGACGGACAACCTGACGAACCTGCTGGGATTGATGGCAACGAAGCGGCGCCTGTTCGTGCTGCCGCAACTGGTGCGCGCCCTGCGCGGCCTGATCTCCGATGAAAAGGGCGAAGTGACCGCCGACGTGACCGCCGCCAGGGAATTGACCCAGGCGCAGCAGGACAAGTTGGCAAGCACTCTCAAGTCGTCCGTGGGCAAAGATGTGAAGATCAATCTGGCCGTCGATGAAAGCCTCATCGGCGGTCTTGTCGTTAAGGTGGGCTCGAAGATGATCGACACGTCGATCCGTTCGAAGCTTGCGAACCTTCAGAATTCAATGAAAGAGGTCGGATAAATGGCGATCCAAGCTGCTGAAATTTCTGCCATCCTGAAGGAGCAGATCAAGAACTTCGGCCAAGAGGCGGAAGTGG
>JAHELH010000200.1 GCA_024644285.1 Paracoccaceae bacterium
GTCCAGACCATCCAGGTGACGAAGGCCGCGAAGATCACGATCAGGTTGAAGGCGTTCGTCGCCAGGAACGAGAGGATACGGTCCTTCCGGCGTTCCTTGGGGTCCACCGTCTCGAGCCAGCGCTCGCAGGCGCGGTAGGCCTTTTCGATGCCGGCCGTGTCGACCTGGCGCGCCAGCTTCGGATGCGATTTCATCCGCAGCGCCTGCTCGATCTGCGCCGCTTCGCGCCGGACGTAACGGGGCAGGGCGCGGCCCGCACGGTGCAGCTTGGCCTCCAGCCCCTTGCCGCGAATGCCGAGACGCTCCTCGATCAGATCGGCCAGCCGCTTGGCGCGGTCCTCTACGATGGCATCGGCAGACATCACTTTCCCCCGGAAGATGACGGAAAACCTAGGGCGCGGCGTCTGCGCTGGCCAGCCGCCATTGCCGTTGCTATGCAGCTTTCATGCTGAACTGTGTCCTTCATGGCGCTTCCACCGGCCGTCCGCCGCTGTTGATCGCGCACGGGCTTTTCGGGTCGGCGCGGAACTGGGGGGTGATCGCCAAGCGGCTTTCGGACACCCGCCAGATCATCGCCGTCGATATGCGCAACCACGGTGCCAGCTTCTGGGACGACAGCCACGGATACGACGATCTCGCCGCCGACCTTGCTGCGGTGGTCGCGGACCATGGCGGGCGGGCCGACGTGGTGGGCCATTCGATGGGCGGCAAGGCGGCGATGATGCTGGCGTTGCGGAATCCCGAGGCGGTGCGCCGCCTGGTGGTCGCCGACATCGCGCCCGTGGCCTATGACCACAGCCAGGCGCACCTGATCCACGCCATGCGCCGGCTTGACCTTGGCGCGATAGAGCGGCGGTCACAGGCCGACGCGGCGCTTGTGGCGGACGTGCCCGACCCGGGCACGCGCGCCTTTCTTCTGCAGTCTTTGGACCTGAACGAACGGTGCTGGCGGCTGAACCTCGACGCGCTCGAAGCCGAAATGCCGCGCATCGTCGGCTGGCCCGACCCCGGTAACGCCGCGCCGCATCCGGCGCTGTTCCTGGCCGGCGGCGAAAGCGACTATGTTCAGCCCTCGGCGCGGCCCGCCATCCGTGCGCTGTTTCCGCGCGCGCGCTTCGCCAAGCTGCCCAGGGCCGGCCACTGGCTGCATGCCGAGAAGCCGCGCGAATTCGAGGCGGCCATCCGGACCTTCCTCGATGCCCGGATCGAGGAGGCGCCGGGCTGATGCTTGCCTGAGGCTGTGCGGTTATGGTTAGATCCCTGTCACAGACGAGAGGATGCCATGACCAAGACACTTGCGCCGCTTTGCATGGCCGCGGTGCTTGCCCTCCCGGGTCCCGCCGCAATGGCTCAGGATGCGATCTTCTGGAAAAGCGTCGGCCAGTGGGAAGTCTCCATTGATCCGACGATCGGCAACGGCTGCTATGCGCTGGCCTCTTGGACCGGTGGCACGGTGGTTCGCATCGGGCTGAACCCCCAGGCGGACAACTTCTATCTCCTCATCGGCAACGATGCCTGGAGTTCGCTGGAGGCGGAGAAGGGCTATGACCTGACGATCCGCTTCGACCGGCGCGCGCCTTGGGACGTCGCGGCGCGGGGGCTCCAGTTCAATCCGGGCGAGACGGTCTACCTGCACGCCCAAAGCACGAAATTCGATTTCATCGAGGAATTCATGCGGTCGAACCGGATGAAGATCTCGTATGACGGCAAGGAGATCGACACGCTGAAGCTGACCGGGTCGAGCCGCGCCATGAAAGAGGTCATGGCCTGCCAGGAAGAAGCCGACAAGCGCGGCGCGGGCGCCACCGATCCGTTTGCCAGCGGAGGCTCGGCCGCCCGTTCCAACCCGACGGGACGCAAGGCCGATCCGTTCGCGAACTGAGCGCGCCGGCCGGGCTGATCAGTGCATCAGACGTGACGGGGTCTCGCCGGTCGAGCCTTCCAGGGGCGGCACGCCGTAGAAGTCGAACATCGAGTGCAGGTTGATATCCAGCGCCGCGATCATGCCGTCGAAATCGGCCGGGTTGTGGTAGATCACGCTGCTGGTCGGACCAAGAATGGTGCCGCGAAACACGTTGGTGTCCTTGTTCACCATGACATCGAATGCCGTGACGAAATTCCAGAAAACCTTTTCGGTCTTGGCTCCGTTCACCAGTTCGATCTTGGAATCCGAGAAATCGAAGTTGCCCCGCGTGCCGTCCTTTTTCCTGAAGTTGAACACGAACTGGCTGTCGCCGCTCAATCGGATCGTCGCCCCGTTCAGGTTGAAGCCGCTCAGATCGACGACGGTGGTACCGCCGGTCAAGCCGGTCACCGTGATCGTGCTGCCGCCGGATAGCTCCAGCGGATCCGGGAGCACCGTGGTTGGCGGCAGGGCGGCGAGGCTCGCGGCGAGGGACATCAAGCGGCCTTCCTCGTCGTCGAGCGCCTCGTCGAAGTCCTCTGTCTCGATGCCGCCGGTCGGAAAGAAGTTCTTGTCGGTGTACGAAAATGCGGCAACCTGGCTGTGCACGATGGTCGTGCCAAAGAAATCCTCGGCCTTCTGGTTCGTGGTGCTGGTGACGCCGCGCGCATAGCAAACGTCTCCGGTAATGCTCGTCGACGAGTTGATGATGCCGGTGCCGTTGCGAAAGGCGAAGATCGAGCAGTTCAGCGAGATCCGGCCCTTGACGGCAACGGCACGCGCGCCGGTCTGGAAACCGTCGAAGCCGATCATCCCAAGCAGCAGGGGCGCGATCCTTCCGCCGGCGCCGTGCCGCTTGTTGAGCACAACTGACACGGCGTCGGGATCGTTCGCAGACGATGCCAGCGACTTCGCGTAGCCGTCCCACTCGCCGAATTCGATATCGGTAATTCCGGCAAGGTCGGTGTATTCCGGACCCTCGAGATTTTTTCTCACGTAGTCCATCGCCAGGGCTCTTGCGGCATCTGTATCGGGCAGCGCCTTGACCGCGGCCAGAGACGCCGCGTCGGCGGCAAGTTGCAGCCGGTTGCGGACCAGGTAGGCATTGGCCGAGTCGATGGCCAGCGCGCCGACCATCAGAATGCCCAGCGTTCCCGCGAGGGCCATGCTCGTGAGGCTGCCGGACCGGTCCGCAACGAAGCGTGCGATCGGGCGGCGCGCTCTGGCGGGAAAGCCGGAAAACGCTGCGGTCATCTCGTTCCGGTCGGTCATGAGATTTCCTTTCGCACCGTGTAGGACACGTTGAGCGTTCCCAGCTTCAACCCATCGTAGAGACCGAAGAAACTGAGATTCGAGATGGGCGTCGAGATGTTGACGACCAGGTCCGTCGCGCTGCTGTCGTCGACGCTGACGGTGGGCTTGATGAAGTCGGGCAAGGTGGTCTTGACGTAGATGGCGGCCTGCGCGGCGGTCATCTCGCCGACCGAGGCCCGCCGGCCCACGTCCCGGGCCGCGTCGTAGATGCGGTTGACGTTCAGAAAGGCCAGACTGCTGTCCGCGATCAGCGCCTGGAGCGCCAGGAAGAACGGAAACCAAAGCACGAATTCGATGCTTGTGGTGCCATCCGTGTTGCGGCGGAAACGGCGCAGCGCGGCGAGAGTGTCTTTGATCTTCATGGCCGGTCTCGATGCTTGTTGGCCCCACCGAGGCTGCCAGATACTTTGCGAATGCAGGCGGAATCCGGGCCGGTATGTGGCGCGAATGCGGCGAAATGCTTAACGATCTCCAAATCAAGGGAATTTCCGTGCTTTCTTCGCGGCTGAATTGCGGCGGCCCGGTTCCCGCCGATGTTCAATTGCGCCGTTCATGGTGCGCTGTATCGAAACCGGCGCCAATGGCGGTGTCCCGGGCCTCTCGGATGCCTGCCGGCACGGAATTGTGCGGCCTCTTTCCCGCCACGTTTGCCGCCGGTCACGCAATTCACAAATTTATTTCCGGCGCGAGATTTCGTGGCGCGACGTGCGGGGCAGGCGTATGATCCGCTTTGGCCGGTGGCATTACGGGGCCGGTCATCAGACAGCGGAGAACTCGAAATGGCACAGACCGTGTCGACCGGTGCACCAGCCCGTGCAACGCACGACTTCTACTATGCCGTTCACAAGGGTCTGCGGCGCGCCCATGGCCGCCTGCTGGACCGCATCGCCACCTGCGACACCGCCGACCGCGACGCGCTGGCCGGGCTCGCCGCCGATATCCGGCATCACCTGGCGATGTACCGCAGCCACCTGGAGCACGAGAACGACCACTTCCACACCGCACTCGAGGCCCGCGTCCCCGGCGCGACCCTGACCGCGGCGCATGAGCACGATGGCCACGAGCGCGGATTTGCCGAGCTGCTCGGGCTGGCCGACGCGCTGGTCACCGCCGATGCCGAGGGCGCGCCGGCGGCGCTGCGGGCGCTCTACCGCGCCTACTGCCTGTTCATGGCCCACGATCACCTGCACATGGACGGCGAAGAAAACGTCCTGATGCCGATCCTGCAGGCCTATTTCAGCGACGCCGAACTGGCCGGGATCGAGGCCGGCATGGTCGCCGACATCCCGCCTGAACAGGCGACGTGGTTCATGCGGATGATGCTGGGCGCCGCGACGCCCGCGGAACGCCGCGGATTGCTGGCCGAGTGGCAGGCGGCGATGCCGCCGGAGGTTTTCACCGGTACCATTAACGCGGTCGTCGGCGGCGAGTGGCGCGCGGGCGACTTCGCGGCATTCGACCGGGTCTGAGTTTTAGTACGTCGCTATTTCCATCACGGTTCGGCGGGCCGGTACCGGAGCACCGGGATCCCGGCCCGCCGGTTTCGCCGCTGCGATGGCAGCATGTCCCGACAGGATTACAGGTTCGCCAGGATGTCCCGCGAAATGTGCGGACGCGGCAGCGCGATCAATCCGGCGCCCGAGACCGAGAACACGTACGACCCGTCCGCTTGCTTTCCGGCATGGGT
>JAHELH010000201.1 GCA_024644285.1 Paracoccaceae bacterium
AGGACTTCCGCCATGCGGGCGGCGATCTCGTCGACCGGCTCGACGCGGGAGGAGGCGACGGTGATGAAGCCGACGATGACGGTGGAGGCTTCGAACAGCTCGAACAGCGCGCCGGGGTTGTGCCGGTGGGCGTCCTCGATGCTGATTTGATCTGCGATGCCATCGACTTGCCGGGCGATCTTGATGTAGCTTTCCGGGTCGGCCTTGGGGTAGTCGGTGTCGTCCAGCCGGTTGGGATAGCCGCAGCACATGTGCATGACGCGGGTGACGCCGTCGGGCAGGCCGTCAAAGCAGCGGGTCAGCGCTTCGCAGCCGTAGTCGAGCGCGGCTTGCGGTTTCCGGGCGAAGATCGGCTCGTCGATCTGGATATAGCGGCAGCCGGCGGCCGCCAGGGCGCGGATCTCGGCGTTCAGCGCGGCGGCGAGGTCGAAGGCCAGCGCGCGGGGATCGCGGTAGTATTCGTCGGCGGTGGTATCGGAAATCGTCAGCGGGCCCGGCAGGGTGATCTTGACGGGCCGGTCGCTCGCCGCCTGGGCCACTTGCCAGTCGCGCACCAGCACGTGTTCGCCGCGGGCGCGGATGGGGCCGGAAATCGTCGGCAATTCAGCGGTGTAGGCGCCGTTCCTCAGAACCCTTTGGGTCAGGTTGACGAAGTCGAAGCCGTCGAAATGCCGGCATTGATAGTGCACATAGTTCTCGCGCCGCACCTCGCCGTCGGTGGGGATGTCGATGCCGCAGGCGATCTGGTCGGCGACCACCTCGGCGGTGGCGCGGTCGAGGATGGGCTGGATCTCGGGCGCTTCGGACCAGCCCTTCAGGACGGTGTCGTTGTAATCGGCGGCGTCGTGGCCGACCTGGAACCAGTCGCGGATCGGCACGTAGTCGGGCTTGGGGTAGGCGCCGATGCAGGTGGTTTTCAGGGGCATGGCGGGTCTCCGGCGGGTTTCCCGGGACAGGCTAGGCGAGCGCGGGCGCGTTTTCAAATCGTGTTGACTTGCGCGGTCTGCGGATGCGCGGGGGCCGCATCTCGCGGCGCGCGCGCAGCAGGACGAAGAGGCCGGAGCAGATCACGATGGCGGCGCCGCCCCGGGTGATGGCGTCGGGCCGTTCGCCGAGAAACGGCGCCGCCAGGAACAGCGCGATGGCGCGCAGGGTGCTGCCGTCGCTCATTCGGGGTTGCGCTTCAGCGGCACCCCGTAAAGTTCCAGGCGGTGGCCCTTGAGCCGGTAGCCCAGCTTTTTGGCGATCTTTTCCTGCAGAGCCTCGATCTCGTCATCGACGAATTCGATGACCTCGCCGGAATTCATGTCGATCAGGTGGTCGTGGTGGTCGCGGTCGGCGGTCTCGTAGCGGGCGCGGCCGTCGCCGAACTCGTGCTTCTCGAGGATCCCTGACTCCTCGAACAGCTTCACTGTCCGGTAGACCGTGGCGATGGAGATCTTGGGATCGACGGCGCTGGCGCGGAAGTAGAGCTCTTCGACGTCGGGATGATCCTCGGCTTCCTCGAGGACACCGGCAATGATCCGGCGCTGCTCTGTCATGCGCAGGCCGCGTGCCTCGCAACGGTCCAGAATGGTGTCGGCCATCGAGCCAGCTTCCCCAGGCGATGGCGGTGTCTTAGCGCGGGGTGTCCGGCAAGACCAGCCCGCTTGTGCGGGCGGCCGGGGTGGTCAGGCGCGGGCCTCTCCGAGCGTGTCGGCCTTGACCGCGCCGCGCTCGCCCATCGGCATTCCGGGCCCGACGGTGGTGTCGACGCGGGTCTGCGCTTCGATCTCGGCGTCCAGTTCCGCGCCCAGCAGGATGATGAAGGCCGACAGCCACAGCCACATCAGAAGGACCACGGCGCCGCCAAGGGTGCCGAAGGTCTCGTTGTAGCTGCCGAAATTGCTGACATACCAGCCGAAGGCCAGCGAGCCGGCCGCCCAGAGCAGGATCGCCACGAACGCACCGGGCGTGACCCAGCGCCACTTGGCGTCGACCCGCGAGGGCGCCTTGCGGTAGATGAAGGCCAGCCCGGCGGTGGCCAGCAGCAACAGCACGATCCAGCTGACGACCTGGATCAGGAGCTCGGTGGCGGGGCCGAGATGGATGAATTGCAGCGCCACCGGGATCGCGACGGAGACCGCGGCGGCCAGCAACAGGCCGAGGATCAGGAAGACGGTCAGGCCCAGCTTGACGAGGGTCAGCATGACAAAGCCGCGTTTCTCGGTCTCGTCGTAGGCGACGTTCAGGCCCTCGATCAGGCTGGCCATGCCCTTGGACGCGGAATAGAGCGCAAGGCCGATGCCGACGAGCGCGGCGAGCCCCAGGCCGCCTTCTTCGCTGCCGGCGACCTCCTTTGCCTGGGTCAGGATGATTTCGGTGGCCTGCTGCGGCAGCAGCGCGGCCATCCCCTCGATCTGCGACACCAGCCAGCCCGGTTCGGTGAAAAGCCCGGTCAGCGCGACGGCGGCGGCGATGGCCGGAAACAGCGCCAGCAGCGCGTAGAACGCCACGCCGGCGGCGATCAGACCGACATGGTCCGCCGCGATCTCGTCCTTCACACGGAGAAAAATATCCTTCCAGCCCGCCCTGGGAATTTCGTGCGGGGCCTCGGCAAAGCGGCCGCGTGCCATGGGAGCTCCTTCATATTCGTCGAAAGGGAAACCTCCGACACCGGCCAAAGTTCCCCCGGACGTCGTCTGTAACGGCGCGCACGGGCTCTTTTGAACCGCGGGGCGGGCCGGTCCGACACATCGAGGACCACGGCGCAAGCGCCGATCCGAAGGAGCGCAGACCGATGACCCGATTGACCCTGTCCATTGCCCGGACCGCCCGGCTGACGGTTTCGCTGGACCCGCGCAATGGCCGCGCGCCCGTCACACGGGCGTCGCAAACCGGGCGTTAGATAACGGGCGAACCGGCACCAAACTGAACCGTCCCACACATGGTGCCGCTGGCGCGGTCGTCCCTATGGACGGCCGCGCTACTTTTCTTACATCAATTCCGGTTCGCGCCCCACGCGGCTGGCGAGTGGCGCGACGGTGAGGCCCTGGACGATGATCGAGAACAGCACGACGATATAGGTGCAGGACAGGATCAGCGGCTTCCATTCGCTGTCCGGCAGGCTGAGCGCCAGCGCGACCGAGATGCCGCCCTTGAGCCCGCCCCAGGTCATGATCGGCACCACGCCGGGCCCGAATTCGCGGAACGGGCGCAGGATGAGGATCGGCACCAGCACGGCGGCCAGCCGGGCCACGAGCGCGAGCCCGATGGACAGGATGCCGGCGACGAAGACGTCGACCGAAAAGGCGATCGCAAAGACCTCGACCCCGATCATCAGGAACAGGACGGCGTTCAGGACCTCGTCGATCAGTTCCCAGAACCGGTCGACATAGTCGCGGGTTTCCGCGCTCATCCCGTGTTTCGCACCGACCTCGCCGATCAGGAGGCCGGCGACGACGGCCATGATCGGGGCCGAGACGTGCAGCCAGACCGCCAGTTCGTAGCCACCGAAGGCGAGGCCGAGGGTCAGCAGGACCTCGAGCGAATAGTCGTCGATCCGGCGCATGATACGGAAGGTCAGCCAGCCCAGCACCGCGCCGAGCACGGCACCGCCGACCGCCTCTTGAAAGAACAGGATCGCGGCGTCCGTCAGCCCGCTGCCATGGGCGTCGCCCTTGGGAAAGGCCAGGCCGACGAGGACCAGAAAGACCACATAGCCGACGCCGTCGTTGAACAGCGATTCGCCCGCGATCTTGGTCTCCAGCGATTTGCGCAGGTTGGCCTGTTTCAGCACGCCCAGCACCGCGACGGGATCGGTGGGCGAGATCAGAGCGCCGAAGGTCAGCGCCGCCAGGAGCGGCATGCCGGTGATCCACGAGAAGCCGGTGCCGACGATCACCGTCGACAGCGCGATGCCCAGCGTCGCCATCAGGAAGACCGGGGCCCACTGGGTGCGCAGGTCGGAGAGGTTGACGTGCAGCGCGCCCGCGAACAGAAGCAGCCCCAGCATGCCCTCGAGCAGCGCCTCGGAAAACTCGATGCCGATCACCTGCTCGCGAATCGCGGCCGTGACGTTCAGGCCGGGTATCAGCGCGTCGAGGCCCATGACCCCCAGCGAGGCCGCCAGGGCCACGACGAGGATGCCGATGGCCGACGGCAGCTTGAGAAACAGGTAATTGACCGCGCCAAAGAGGCCCGCGAGAACGATCAGTAGGGCGGCGATCTGCAGAAGGGTCATCGGCATGTTCCCGGGCTGTCGCGCCCGGCCTAGCATGGCGCGGGCGGGGCGGGAACCGCCCGCGCCGGCACGGGACTTGTGCCGCCGGGCGCAGGATGCTCAAACCGGCGCGTCAGGGAGGGGAAGCGGGATGCAGCGGCAGGACCGGATCGACGCCTTCGGGGCGGTCTCGCTGATCGGGTTCTCGGCGCTTCTGGGCTTCAACCAGGTGGTCATCAAGGTGGTGAACGGCGGCTTCCAGCCGGTCTTTGCCGCCGGTCTGCGGTCTGCGGGCGCGATGGTGCTGCTGTTCCTCTGGATGCGCTGGCGGGGCCAGTGGACGGGCCTTGCGCCCGGCACCAGGCGGGACGGGGCGATGATGGGGCTGTTGTTCGCGGTCGAGTTCATGCTGGTGTTCCAGGCGCTGGATCTGACCTCGGTCAGCCGCGTCTCGGTGATCTTTTACTCGATGCCGGTCTGGATGGTGCTTGGCGGGCACCTGCTGATCGCGGCCGAGCCGTTGACGCGGCGCAAGTCGCTGGGACTGGCGGTGGCGCTGGCCGGCGTGGCCTGGGCGATGCTGGACCGCGACGCGGGCGGGCCGGTCAGCCTGGCGGGCGACCTGATGGCGCTGGGCGCGGCGCTCTGCTGGGCCGGGATCGGGCTTTACGCGCGGGTCAGCCGGGCGTCCG
>JAHELH010000014.1:0-2485 GCA_024644285.1 Paracoccaceae bacterium
AATAGAGGTTGATGTTGTTCTTCGATGGCATCGAACCGGAGACGACCACGGAATACGGCGGCACCTCGCCGTACATCACCTTTCCGGTCTCGCGGTCGACGATCTTGGTGGACTGGCCGATATAGACTCCCATTCCCAGCACCGAGCCCTCGCGGACGATGCAGCCTTCGACCACCTCGGACCGGGCGCCGATGAAGCAGTTGTCCTCGATGATCGTGGGACCCGCCTGCATCGGCTCCAGCACGCCGCCGATGCCGACGCCGCCCGAGAGGTGCACATTCTTGCCGATCTGCGCGCAGGAACCGACGGTGGCCCAGGTGTCGACCATCGTGCCCTCGTCGACATAGGCGCCGAGATTTACGAAGCACGGCATCAGCACCACGCCGGGGGCGATATAGGCCGATTTGCGGACCACGCAGCTGGGCACTGCGCGGAAGCCCGCGGCGCGCCACTGGGTGTCGCCCCAGCCGCGGAACTTGCTGTCGACCTTGTCCCACCAGCCGCCGCCCTGCGGCCCGCCGGGCTGGATCTCCATGTCGCGGATGCGGAAGCCAAGCAGCACCGCCTTCTTGGCCCACTGGTTGACGTGCCAGTCGCCGGAGTCGCCCTTTTCGGCGACGCGCAGCGTGCCGCTGTCGAGTGCGTTCAGAGTGTCCTCGATGGCCTCGCGCGTCTCGCCGCCGGTGGCGGGGTTGATCTGGTCACGGGCCTCCCAGGCGGCTTCAATGGCGGTCTCGAGCTGGGCGTTCGACATGGGGATTGCGCTTTCGTGGCTGGTCTCGGTTTGGCCGAGCCTATAAGCGGTCGGGGTTGGCGGCGCAATGCAACGGACAACGGAGGTTGAGGATGAAGTACGAACCGAGACGGCCCTTTCCCGACGCTCAGGAGGACGTCGTCCACGCGCACGAGACCCCGGACACGCCGCAGACCCGCGCCGCCGCCTATCGCCTGGCCTTCAACGATGCCGAGTTCCTGTGCCGCGACGAGTTGCGTCCGGTGCGGTTGCAGCTGGAACTGCTGAAGCCCGAGATCCTGATGACCGAGGCCGGGATCGAATCGACCATCGTGTTGTTCGGCGGGGCGCGGATCCCGCCGCCCGCGAACAAGCACGCCGCGCGGACCGAAACGCTGGCCGATCTGTCGCGCTACTATGACGAGGCGCGGCGGTTCGCCCGCATCATGACCGAGCGCTGCGTCGCCTCGGGGCGGCGTGACGGGGTGATCGTGACCGGCGGCGGACCGGGCGTGATGGAAGCCGGCAACCGGGGCGCCGAGGAGGCCGGCGGCGTGTCGATCGGGCTGAACATCGTGTTGCCGCACGAGCAGGCGCCAAACACCTTCATCACGCCCGAGTTGTGCTTCAATTTCCACTATTTCGGCATCCGGAAGATGCATTTTCTGATGCGCGCCAAGGCGATTGCCACCTTTCCGGGCGGCTTCGGCACGCTGGACGAGCTGTTCGAGACGCTGACGTTGATCCAGACCGGCCGGATGGACCGGATTCCGATGCTGCTGTTCGGCGAGGATTTCTGGCGGCGCATCGTCAACTGGGAGGCCCTGGCCGATGCCGGGACGATCTCGGAGCAGGACCTAAACCTGTTCCAGTTCGTTGAGACGGCGGAAGAAGCGGTCGAGGCGATAGACGGATGGACACCCCGAGCGACGCCACACCCGGTGTGACGGCAGATACCGGGAACGGACGCCACTGGGCCGAGCGCCTGGCGCATGGGCGGCTGGGCATCGCGGTGCTGTCGGTGCTGGAAAGCACCATCGTCCCGGTGCCGCTGGAGACGCTGCTGGCGCCGGTGATGATCTCTTACCCGCAGCGCGCCTGGGTGCTGGCGCTGATGGCCACCATCGGCGCGCTGATCGGGGCGACGCTGATGTATGTCGCGGGCTTCTATGCCTTCGACTGGCTTCGCGAGGCTCTGTCGGCCTACATCGACTTCTCCCCGGCGGACGACTTCATCGCCCGGCTGGATGGACAGGCCGGGTTCTGGGCCGTTTTCCTGGTGGCGCTGGGTCCGCTGCCCCTGCAGATGGCCACGCTGGGCGCCGGCGCGGCGAAGATCAACTTCGCAGTCTATATCGTGGGAATCGGGATTTCCCGGGCGATCCGGTATTTCGGCATGGCCTGGCTGTGCCGCGAGATCGGCGAACGTATCCGGCACCTCAAGTTCAGCAAGCGGGTGATGATTGCGGTGACGGCGGCGTTCCTGCTGCTTCTCTGGGGCGGTTACGAGCTGCTCACTTCCGCCGATTAGCGGCGCGTCGGGATGGTTCGGAACCATAGCCCGGCCGAAGGCCACTTCGGTGCGATTGATGCGGGCCGTCGTGCAATTGCGGTGTCTGTACGCGGATTGTTGCCGAAACACGCCCGCTGACCCGGGCGTGCCACATTTTGAACACCACCGCCCGGAAGAAAACCGGTATCGAAACGCCTGCAGCAATTGGTGAGGACATCGAATGACAAATCCGCTTCGCA
>JAHELH010000014.1:2585-10836 GCA_024644285.1 Paracoccaceae bacterium
GGCAATGGCGGCAAAGGCGGGGGCAGTGACAATGCTGGGAACCGCGGCAAACCGGATCATGCCGGCAACGGGAATCGCGGTCGCAATGCCGACCGTGCGACGGGACGGAACGGGGGCGGACTGCTTAAGATTTTGCGCGGCAAGCCGGAACGCCGCGCCTCTGGATCGCGGCAGCGGCCGACGGCCGTTCGCACCACCACGAAGCGGCGTCCGCCGGTCACCGAGGTCGTAAAGGTCTCGCCGGTGCCCAAGGTCCGGCCGGAAAAGCTGCATGCGCCCGCGATTCAGTCCGAGCTGAAATGGCTGAATGCGGCAAATGCCAGCTTGAACGCCTATGCAAACGCGTCGCCGAACAGTCGCGTTGGACAAATTGCCGCCTATCGCGAGGCGTTGCTGAACTACCAGGATGCGGCGGCGGACCCGGAATACCAGGAGGAGATCGACGGCTATCAAGCGACCTTGGGCGACTTCGCTCCCGAGGGGACGACGGATGCCGAACTGGAAGCGGCATTGGCCGAGATTCAGGCGCTGGATGCGTCTGGAGACGTCGATCCCGGGGCCTTGGAAGACATCCTGTCCGACTTGAATCCCGACGCCACCGATCAGGAAATCGAAGAGGTGAGCGCGGACCTGGAGGCAGCGATCGCGTCCGACAACGAGATGCTCGAACTGGCGGAGGCGCAGGAACAGGCGCTCGAAGTCGCCGCGGACGGGATCGAGCTGGAGCCCGGAAGCGAGGCCTGGGATCACTTTCACGAGTTGTTGCGCCTGGACGAGGAGCTGCCGGAGACCAACAAGGCGGCGAAGACCGAGGGCGCGGACGAAGAGGATGCCGATCCGGTTGAGGAAGACGCCGACGTCGTGTTGCTTGACGACTGATCCCGCCCGGTCAGCGCACCGCGCGGAGCGTTCGGTCTGTCAGATCCCTGCTTCGCGCGCGATCTGCGCCCGGCTCTTCCGCTCGCGCTCGGTCTCGGATTTCAACTGGCCGCAGGCGGCCATGATATCCTCGCCGCGCGGCGTGCGGATCGGCGAGGCGTAGCCGGCGTTGTAGACGATGTCGGCGAAGGCACGGATACGGGTGTTCGACGACCGCTCATAAGGCGCGCCGGGCCACTCGTTGAAGGGGATGAGGTTGATCTTCGCCGGGATGCCGGCGATCAGCTTTACCAGACGGCGCGCATCCTCGTCGCTGTCGTTGACGCCTTTCAGCATCACGTATTCAAAGGTAATGCGCTCGGAATTCGACGCCTTGGGATAGGCGCGAAGGGCATCGAGCAGGGTGGCGATGTTCCATTTCCTGTTGATCGGCACCAGCCGGTCGCGCACCGCGTCGGTGGTGGCGTGGAAGGACACCGCCAGATGGCAGCCGATCTCATCGGCGGTGCGGGCGATCTCGGGGACGACGCCGCTGGTCGACAGCGTGATGCGGCGGCGCGACAGCGAGATGCCTTCGGGGTCCATGGCGATCTTCATCGCGTCGCGCACCGCCTCGAAATTGTAGAGCGGTTCGCCCATGCCCATCAGCACGATGTTCGACAGAAGCCGGGTCTCGTCCTTGGGATTGCGGCCTGGCGCGGGCCATTCGCCAAGATCGTCGCGGGCCAGCATGATCTGTCCCACGATCTCGGCCGCGGTCAGGTTGCGCACCAGTTTCTGCGTTCCGGTGTGGCAAAAGGAACAGGTCAGGGTGCAGCCGACCTGGCTGGAGATGCAGAGCGTGCCGCGGCCCTCTTCGGGAATGTAGACCGTTTCGACCTCGTGGCCGCCGGCGATGCGCACCAGGTATTTGCGCGTCCCGTCCGCGGATACCTCGCGGCGCACGACCTCGGGCAGAGCGATGGCGAAGCTCTCTGCAAGCATCGCCCGGAACGGCTTGGCGAGGTTGGTCATGGCGGCGAAATCGCGCACGCCCTTCTGGTAGATCCATTGCCAGATCTGCCCGGTGCGCATATTCGCCTGCCGCTCCGGCGTGCCGGCGGCGACCAGCGCCGCGCGCATCTGGTCGCGGGTCAGGCCGACCAGGTTCGGCCGCCCGGCCTCCGGCAGCCGGCGGGGGATCGTGCGGACGTCCTGCGTGATCGGCGCGCTGACCGGCATTGTCGGGCTCCTGAGACGGTATCGCGGGTCATATAGGAGCGGTCGGGCAAAATAAACACCGGTTTCGGAGCGGTCCCGGCCAAGCCTACGTTCGGCGGCCGCGGGGCTGCGCGTTCGCGCCGGCACTTGTGTCAGGCGCGGGCGGGTTCCAGGCGCGGCTCGGCCGGGGCGAAAACCGCCATCTCGGATTCCGCGAAGGCGGCCAGCGTGGCGCCGCCTGGCAGCGCCTCGAACCGGCAGCTGAGACGCCTGCCGTCCAGCAGTCGCACCTCGGCGGTCCAGTTCGACCTTTCGCCCAGCGTGGCGGCGAAATCGCGCGCGTCGCCCCAGACCGGCGTCGGGGCGCAGGCCTGCTGCCAGCGCCGCGTCGCGTCGAGGAATGACACCTCGCCCAGCGACGTGCAGGGATCGCAGTCCCACATGTCGGCGTAGACCCGGTTGGACATCGTCAGGTAACCGGCGGGCGAGAATACCGCGATGGCCTCGTCGAGGCTGTCGATCACGGCTTGTCCGGTTTCCAGCTCGGCGCGGAATTGGCGCGTCAGGGTGATCTCGGAGGAGATATCCTCGAACAGGAACGCGACGGCGCCGTCAGTATGCGGCCGCCCGGTGACCCGGAAGGTGCGGCCGTCGGCAAGCGCCCAGGTTTCCGAGTAGCTGCCGTCTTTCGCGGCTGCCTCGAGCACCGACATCTGCTGCCGCCAGGTCTTGTAATCCTTGGGTTCGGGCATGGTCCGGCGCTCGCGCAGCTGGTCGAGAAACTGCACCAGCGAGGGATGCGAGATCAGGTATTCGGCCGGCAGCCCCAGCAACTCTGTCAGGGCGGGGTTGAACACGGTGAGCCGGCGGGCCCGGTCGAAGATCGCGAGGCCCACGTTCAGATGCGCGAATGTCTGGGTCAGGGTTTCGACGAAATCGCGCAGCTTCCGCTCGGCCTGGACGACACGCGTGGCGGGCGTGGCGGTGAACAGGTAGTCGGCGCCCAGGCGGGATGCATGGCAATCGAACCAGCGCGGCTGATCCTCGTCCTTGGTCCTGACCTGCACGCGTAACCCGATATCGGACGCGATGGCGGCGGGACCCTCGAGGTCGAACAGATCGGCGATCGCGCCGCCCGGCGAGGCCTCGGCCCCGGCGGTCTGCGCGAGGTCCTGATAGGCCGCGTTGGCCCAGGTGATCCGTCCTTCGGCCGATTGCCGCCAGACCGGTACCGGCAGCGCCGCCTCGAGGTGACGGTGCATCGACACCTCGTCGGTCAGGGCCAGAAAAGTATGCCGGTCGACACCCGGCTGCGCGATGTCGCTGGCATCCTCCAGCCGGATTTTCAAGCGGCTGCCGCCGATTCCGACGCATAGCCGCGTCTGCCCGTCCGAGGAGACCAGGTCCAGCACATCGAATTCCCCGCTTGCCATCACGGTGTCGTGCAAATCGGGAAATCGCGGCGCCAGGAACGCCACAAGGCGCGCGATATCGCTGCCGTTCGGCGGCGTCGCGGCAAGCAGGCGCTGCGCGGCAGCAGACGCATCCACCAGGGATTCCCCGTCGAAAAGGAACACGATTTCGGGCACTTCCGCTGCGCCGGCGGTTGCCTGGGCCGACAGGTCCGCATCAGGGGCGCGGCCGCGCGATACAAGCACAAGCGCCGCGACCGAGGTCAGGAGCGCCGCGAATATCATCGCCGCAGACTGCGCCAGGCTGAGGAAATCCATCCGCGAACCTTCCCACTGTACCGGGCCCGACAGATAGCCGAGGTTGGTTAACCCCGCGTTAAGTGCGGTCAGACTTCGATGGGCCTGTTCTCGCCCAGACCGTGATCGCGCAGGCTGGCATGGGGGCTGATCGCCTGGCGCGGCCAGGTCAATTCGACGATTGCGCCGCAGCGCCGGCCTCTCGACGAACCAGGTTTCGTCGCGTTGTCGAATGTCAGCGACGCGCCGGAGCGTTCCAGAAGCGTCTTCGCGATGAAAAGGCCCAGCCCCATCCCCTCGTATTCCGGACGCTGGCGCCGGTCGTCGGCGGTGCGGCGATCGCGGACGAACGGCTCGCCGATACGGCCCAGCAGGTGCGAGGAAAACCCGCGCCCATCGTCGAGGATCCGGATCTGGACGGTGTCTTCTGTCCATCTTCCATCGATCCAAACCGTCGATTCGGCGAAATCGACGGCGTTCTGCACCAGGTTGCGCAGCCCGTGAATGATTTCGGGGCGGCGGGCGATGACCGGCTGGGCGGCGTCGGTGCCGTCAGTCGCCTTGAGGTCGACCACAAGCTTCTTGCCGCGGTCGGAATGGGGTTCGGCAGCCTCCCGGATAACCTCTGCCAGGGGCGCGTGGCGGAGGTGCAAATCGTCCTTTCCGGCACGTCCCATGGATCGCAGAATGTCGCGACAGCGGTCGGCCTGGTCTCGGACCAATTCGGCGTCTTCACGCAGGTCGGGTCGGTCAGCAAGTTCTTCCATCAGTTCGGAGCTCGCCAGCTTGATCGTGGCCAGCGGCGTTCCCAACTCGTGCGCGGCGGCAGCGATGACACCGCCCAGATCGGTCAGTTTCTGCGCGCGCGCCAACGCCATCTGGGTGGCGAGTAGCGCCTCGGACATCGAGTCGATTTCCGAGGTGACGCGGCGGGCATAGAGCGCCTCGAAAACGATGCCGATGGTGATCGCCGCCCAAAAGCCGAACACGAAGATATCCGGCATTCCTATGATCTGGCCATCCGCGGCACGCAGGGGCATGTGCACCACCGCGACCAGCGCGATCAGCAGAATTGCCACTGCGCCCAGCACCAGCGTCGAGCGCAGATGCAGTGCCGTCGCGGAAATCGTGACCGGCGCCAGGATCATCAGGGCGAAGGGGTTGTTCAGCCCGCCCGTCAAGAACAGCAGGAAGGAGAGCTGCGCGACATCGAAGAGCAGCATCAGAAAGACCTCGCCCTCGCTCAATCGCTTGTTTTCGGGGTAGACGGCGACGGGGATCAGGTTGGTGATGATCGAGGCGCCGACCGCGGCATAGCAGAGGCCAAGATTGAGATCGAAGCCGAAATAGGCCTGCGCCACGGTGATCGCTGCCAATTGCCCGGCGATGGCGATCCAGCGCAATACCGACAGGGTGCGCAATCGTACCCAGTTGCCGCGCCTCTGCTCGGCGAAGACAAGGTGGTCGGGGTCAGCCATGAATTGAAGGCGAAGGTTGATGCGTCATACTGAGCCTTGTTAGTCGCGGCCATCTGGAGGATCAATGCGCAGCGATCGCCGAGGGACTGCCCGTGACCCGACTTGCCGCCATATCCGCCGCCGCTGCATTCGCCGCCCTGCTGGGCGCGACCTGGTGGTTTGCCTTCGGGCGCGGCGGCGAGGACCGGTTCGCCGCATGTCGCAGTACCGCTATCGCCGGCGGCGCGGGCGCGATCGGCGGACCGTTCACCCTGGTGAACGGCGAGGGAGAGACTGTCACCGACGCGGACATCTTGACCAAGCCGTCGCTGGTCTATTTCGGCTATACCTTCTGCCCCGACGTCTGCCCGCTGGACATGGCCCGCAATGCCGAGGCCACCGACCTGCTGGACGGTCGCGGCCATGACGTGCAACCGGTTTTCATCAGCATCGACCCTGAGCGCGACACGCCCGGCGTCGTCGGGGAGTACGCGCGCTGGATGCACGAAAAGGCGGTCGGGCTGACGGGGTCGCCGGACCAGGTCAAGGCTGCGTCGCGGGCCTACAAGACCTTCTACGCCAAACAGGAGACGGGTGACGAATACTACCTGGTGGACCATTCGACCTTTACCTACCTGATGCTGCCGGAAACAGGCTTCGCGGAGTTCTTCAAGCGCGGCGACAGTGCTGCGGACGTGGCGGACCGCACGGCCTGCTTCATCGAGGCCGCCTCGTTTGACGGTGCGGGATCCGCGCACTAGTCTCTCTCGGACCGCTGCGCAGCAAGAAGGACGGGCGATGGCCGAGCAGAATGCGGAGGACCTGGGCGAAGACCGGTCCCTGTTGTTGGTCGACGATGACGAGCCTTTCCTGCGCCGTTTGAACCGCGCGATGGAGAAGCGCGGATTCAAGCCGGAAATGGCCGGGTCGGTAGCCGCGGGCAAGGCGATCGCCACGGCCCGCCCACCCGCATATGCCGTGGTCGATCTGCGCCTGGAGGACGGCAACGGTCTGGATGTCGTCGAGGTGCTGCGTGAAAGGCGGCCCGATTGCCGCGTCGTGGTGCTGACCGGCTATGGGGCGATCGCGACGGCAGTGGCGGCGGTCAAGATCGGGGCGACGGATTACCTGTCGAAGCCGGCGGACGCCAACGACATCACCAACGCGCTGCTGGCCCGCGGCGACGAATTGCCGCCGCCGCCAGAGAACCCGATGAGCGCCGACCGAGTGAAGTGGGAGCACATCCAGCGCGTCTACGAGCTATGCGACCGCAATGTCAGCGAAACGGCGCGCCGGCTGAGCATGCACCGGCGGACATTGCAGCGGATCCTCGCAAAGCGGTCACCCAGATGAGGCAGGAGATGGGTGCGCGCACCCATCTTGCGGCACTGGTCCTGGTGTTTCTCGCTGCCTGCGCGGAGGTCGAACCCGCGCCCGCGGTGCTGGCGCCGGCGCGGGGCGTCGTGCCGGATGCTGGCGGGCTGCAGCCGGTGGGCAGCCCTCTGCGGATCGATTTCTGGCGCGACAGGCCGGGGGTGATCGCCGCGGTGGCACGGCTGAAGGGCACTGCACCCGAAATCCAGGCAACGGTGCCAGGATGCGGGGACGTCGTGTCCTGGCGGGACGGATTGCGCCTGACATTCGTCGACGGCGACTTTCGCGGATGGATGTGGGACGGACGCTCTGCCGGGGTTGTCTGCGCATGACCTGCTGGGCGCGCGCAGCGCCCCCGAGCATGGACAATAAGAGACGCGGCCGGTGGTCCGAAACGCCAGATGTCAGATCTGCGCCAGCAACTCGGCGTGGCGTGCGGTGTACGCGGCGCGTGCAGCGAGCGGTTCGCGAAGGTGGAGATCGAGGCCGTTCAACTGCGCGGGGTCGGGTGCGCCGAAGAAGCGGTTGGCCTCGGCCCTGGTGAAGCCGGCGATCTCTGTGGCCTCGAGCCAGGCGGAAAGCTTGTCGGCGCGCTTGATCTGGCGCTTCACCTGTACGGGCAGCTGCGCGGGCAGGCCGAAGCGCAGGTGGATCGCGGCGGACAACCGCTCGTCCAGCGCACCGTAACCCGGACCGACAGCCGCCTTGACCGGGGAAATCATGTCGCCGATAACGTATTCCGGCGCATCGTGCAGAAGCGCGGCAAGTTTCCATTTATCAGGTGTCGAGGGGTTCTGACGGGCGAATATCTCTTCGACCAAAAGCGAGTGCTCGGCGACCGAATAGGGGTAGTCCCCGCGCGTCTGACCGTTCCAGCGCGCGACGAAAGCCAGACCGTGGGCGATGTCCTCGATCTCGATATCCATCGGTGTCGGGTCCAGCAGGTCGAGGCGGCGCCCCGACAGCATGCGTTGCCAGGCGCGTTTCGGCGGCATCGGCGTCTCCTAGAGGTCGGTTTGTCCGGTTCTTGCACAGAGCGCTGCCGGTGGAAACACACGCTCTGTTCTCGACATTTTCCAACACGGTCAGACGGCGGTCGGCACCAAATGTCTCACCGCAGCGTGCAATAATATTTCAATGCGGGAACCAGAATTGAAACCTTTGCGTTGGCTTTTCAACAGAAGGTAGTGGCTCCGCCCTCGCGAACAGGTCACGAAGATGTAGCGTCTCGTGCTTTGAGCGATGAAAGATCCGCCCCCATCTATGGTACAGACGCAGCGCGCGAGAATCTGACTACGCGGTGCGGCGGAAAGGAGATCGAGATGCGAACCCCCCTGAAACTTGCCGGTTTGGCGACGGCTGCGGTCATGACCCTTGCCGGTGCCGCTGCGGCCCAGAGCAATTGTGCCCCTCGGGACGTGATCGTCGAACGCCTGACGGCCGGTTATCACGAAGGACTGGCTGGCGGCGGCTTGCGCTCTGAAACCCAAGTTTTGGAGGTCTGGGCGGCGCCCGAGACCGGGACCTGGACAGTTCTGATCACCCGGGCGGACGGGATGACCTGCGTCATGGCGTCCGGCACCAATTGGCACCAGCAGGAGCCGAACCTGGTTCTGATGGGGACACCCAGCT
>JAHELH010000014.1:10936-19780 GCA_024644285.1 Paracoccaceae bacterium
TTCTCGACGCAGGATCACGCCGCCGCCGCGATCGCCAAGGCCGGCGTGCCGGTCTTCGCCATCAAGGGCGAGACGCTGCCGGAATACTGGGACTACGCCGACAAGATCTTCGATTTCGCCGATGGCCCGGCCAACATGATCCTCGACGATGGCGGCGACGCGACGCTTTACATCCTGATGGGCGCAAGGGTCGAAGAGGGCGAGCAAGACCTGGTCGCGGTGCCGACGTCGGAAGAGGAAGAGGCGCTGTTCGCGCAGATCCGCAAGCGGATGAAGCAAAGCCCCGGCTGGTTCGTCAAGCAGCGTGCGGCGATCAAGGGGGTCACCGAAGAGACCACCACCGGCGTGCATCGGCTTTACCAGATGATGGACAAGGGCCACCTGCCCTTCCCGGCGATCAACGTCAACGACTCGGTCACGAAATCGAAATTCGACAACAAGTACGGCTGCAAGGAATCGCTGGTCGACGGTATTCGCCGCGCCACCGACACGATGATGGCCGGCAAGGTCGCGGTGGTCTGCGGATACGGCGACGTGGGCAAGGGATCGGCGGCGTCGCTGCGCGGCGCAGGCGCGCGGGTGAAGGTCACCGAGGTCGACCCGATCTGCGCGTTGCAGGCGGCGATGGACGGCTACGAGGTCACGCTGCTGGAAGACGAGGTGAAGAGCGCCGACATCTTCATCACCACCACCGGCAACAAGGACGTCATCCGCATCGAGCACATGCGTGCGATGAAGGACATGGCCATCGTCGGCAACATTGGCCATTTCGACAACGAGATTCAGGTGGCCGGCCTGAAGAACCACAAATGGACCAACATCAAGGAACAGGTGGACATGATCGAGATGCCGGGCGGCAACCGGATCATCCTGTTGTCAGAAGGCCGGCTTCTGAACCTTGGCAACGCCACCGGCCACCCGTCCTTCGTGATGTCGGCCTCGTTCACCAACCAGGTGCTGGCGCAGATCGAGTTGTGGACCAAGGGCGATCAGTACGACAACAAGGTCTACGTGCTGCCCAAGGCATTGGACGAAAAGGTCGCGCGGCTGCATCTGGGCAAGATCGGCGCCAAGCTGACCGAGCTTGACCCGGAACAGGCAGCCTATATCGGGGTCAAGCCCGAGGGACCGTTCAAGCCGGAACATTACCGGTACTGACACCTGCATGTCGCGATGGAATGGACCGGCCGCCGCGCCGGTCCTTTTCGTTTTGACCGGGAAATATCTCGGAAAATGACACGGAACGCTGCAATTTCCCCCTTTGTGCATCCGGCAATCACCGTTAACGTCGCGGCGTGAATTTGGGACAGGCAGCGGTGCGCTGCGCGAAGGGAGCTTAGGAATGGGACGGAGAGACGAACTTATCGCGAAATACGCGGAGGATTTGAGGACCAAGTGCGGCATGACGCCGGACATGGACCTGCTGACAAAGGTGACCATCGGCTGCGGACCGTCGATCTACGACGCCGACGCCTCGACGGTTGCCGCCGGTCAGGCGGGCGAGCTTGAAACGGTCAAGAACAACTTTCTGATCAAGAAGCTCGCCTTGAGCGACGGGCCCGAACTGATGGCGGCGATCAACAAGGCGATCGACACCTACGGCCGGTCCGAGCGCAACAAGTACCGCGCGGTGCTGTACTACATGCTGGTCAAGCATTTCGGAAAAGAGGCGATCTACCGGTAACGGAGACAGCCTGAAGACACCGCGCCCGTCCGGTCGACCGGGCGGGCGTTTTGCTGCTTGGTAAACAGGCTCTTTCGCTTATGTGCATGGATTGAAATGCTTTTTAGGCACAACTCGTTTGCATTGACCGCCGCAAGGGGCTAGGAAGTTCCCAACGACCAGCAAGGTCGGGACCTGAAAAACATAACACGTGTGGTGCTGAGGGAGCACGTGGGGTGATGGAGGGTCTCGAAGCGGTCGGGGCCCTCCATTCCGTTCGGCAATGCCTGCTCAGAACAATCCCAGGATCAGTCCGACCACGCCGGGGCCCAGGACGGCGTAGCCGCCGTCGATCATGGTGAGCCGCGGCGGACGGCTCGCATAGGCGTAGTTCATCGCGATCCAGGGCGCGATCATGAACAGGCCGATGCCCAGGCCCGAGACGAGCCCCTTGCCGGCTCCGTCGATACCAGCCATGGCGAAGATGTGCCGCATCATTCCCGCCAGTGCCAGCGCGGCGATTGCGCTGATCACGAACGGCATCGGCGACATCTCTCCGGTGGGCTTGCCGTCGGGGCCAGTCTCTATCCCGACATCCTCCATCCAGGGTTTGCCCAGCGTCATGTACCAGGCCGCCCCCGTGGCGAAGCACCCGAGCGCGGCGATCAGAACGGCGAGTACTCCCATGATACCTTCTCCTTTAACTTCAAGACCAGTCTGCCACAGCCACGGCGGGCCCGTCTAAGCCTTTGTCCCGCCAAGGTCGCAGATCGTGCGCCATTCCTCAGGTCTGACCGGCTGCACCGATAGTCGCGTGTTGTTGACGAGGACCATTTCCGACAGCCGCGGATCCGCCTTGCACATCTCGAGCGTCACCGGCGTCTTCATCGGCTTGACGGCCTTGATGTCGACGCAGTCCCAACGGTCGTCATCGGTCGTGCTGTCGGGATGGCTTTCGGCGATGACCTCGACGATTCCGACAATCGCCTTCTCGCTTTGCGAGTGGTAAAAGAAGCCGCGGTCGCCGATTTTCATCAACCGCATGTTGTTGCGCGCCTGATAGTTGCGGACGCCGTCCCATTCCTCGCCGGCCTCGCCTTTCGCCGTCTGATCATCCCAAGACCAGGTCGACGGTTCCGATTTGAAAAGCCAGTATTGCATTGCCGGTCCCGGTGCGTTGCGCGCGTTTGCCCTTGTTAAGTCAATTCCGGGTCCAGGGCCATGGGTCACTCGGCCTTCAGCGGCCGGGCGAGCAGGTCGCGAGTGGCCTGCGCGACGGTCTTGTCTCCGCCCAGGACGGCGGCGATGGTTTCGGCGACCGGCATGTCGATGCCCTTTGCCCGCGCAATCCGCGCAACGGCCTGCGCCGTCGCGATGCCCTCGGTGGTTGCCGTCGGCGTGGTTCCGCCCTCGGCGCCCAGCCGCAGGCCGTGGGCGAAATTGCGGGATTTCTCGGAATGACAGGTCAGGGACAGATCGCCCAGGCCAGAAAGCCCTGCGAGCGTTTCCGGCCGGGCGCCATGCGCGGCGGCAAAGCGCAGCATTTCGGCATAGCCGCGCGTCATCAGGGCGGCGCGGGCACTTTCGCCGAGGCCCGCGCCGATGGTAATGCCGCAAGCGATGGCGATGACGTTCTTCAGCGCGCCGCCCATCGCGACCCCGGTGAGGTCGGTGCTGGCATAGAGCCGCAGCGTCTCGGTGGACAGCTGCGCCTGGACCCGGCGCGCGTCGTCCATGGACCCTGCGGCAAGGGTCAGGGCGGTCGGCAGCCCCGCGGCGATATCGACGGCGAAACTCGGGCCCGACAGGATCATCGCCGTGGCGCGGGGAGCCGCGTCGGCGATCACGTCGGCGGCGTGCCGCCCCGAAGCGAGGTCGATGCCCTTGCAGCACGCAACGAGAGATTGCCGGCCGAGGGACGCGCCGTGATGCGAAAGAAACCCGGCCAGGGCCTGCATCGGAATGGCGAGAAGGACGGTTTCGGCGTCCAGAGCATCGGCGGCATCTTCGGTGACGGCAATGCTGGGCGGAAGGGCCGCGCCGGGAAGGCGCTTGCGGTTCTCGCGGTGCCGGGAAAGATCCGCGACGGCATCGGCATCGCGGGCCCAAAGCTTCACAGGAGCCCCGTCCTGCGCCAGCGCAATGGCCAGAGCCGTGCCGAATGCCCCCGCGCCGACGACCGCCACGCTCATGCCTTGGCTCCGCGCTTGCCGCCGCCGAGCATTGCCGGCTGCGTGTCGTCGAGTGGCCAGCGGGGCCGGGCCGATAGGGTGAAGTCGTCGCGATGGCCGGCGCGGAACAGCTCGATCCCCGCCCAAGCGATCATCGCCGCATTGTCGGTGCAGAGCGGCAACGGCGGCGCCACGAACGCGGCGCCACCCTCATCCGCGACTTCCTGGAGCATCGCGCGGATCTGCGCGTTGGCCGCAACACCGCCCGCAACCGCGAATGCAGGGGTCGAAGGGCGCTCGTCGAGATATCGGGCGAGCGCACGGCGGGATTTCTCGGCCAGAACGTCGGCCACCGCGGCCTGGAATCCCGCGCAAAGGTCCGCGCGGTCCTGGTGCGACAGACCGCCGTTGCGGGCAACGATGTCGTCGCGGGCGCGCAGCATCGCAGTTTTCAGGCCGGAGAAGGACAGGTCGCACCCCTCACGATCCAATAGCGGACGCGGGAAGGCAAAGCGGTCGGGGTCGCCACGAAGTGCCTCGGCCTCGACTGCCGGGCCGCCGGGTTGCGTCAGCCCAAGCAGGCGGGCTGATTTGTCGAAGGCTTCGCCAGGAGCGTCGTCGATGGTGCCGCCGAGGCGGTGGAATTCGTCGGCTGCGCGAACGATCACGAATTGGCAATGTCCGCCGGAGACCAGCAGCACCAGGTAAGGAAAGGCAAGGCAATCGGTCAGCCGCGGTGTCAGGGCGTGTCCGACAAGGTGGTTGACGCCGATCAGCGGCAGGCCGGTACCGGCGGAAAGGCCCTTGGCACACATCACTCCGGCAAGCACGCCGCCGATCAGGCCGGGGCCGGCGGTCACGGCGATGGCGTCCAGATCTGTCAACTCACAGCCCGCGTCGGCCAACGCCGCCTCGACGCAGAGGTCCAGCTTTTCCACGTGCGCGCGTGCCGCGATCTCGGGCACGACGCCGCCGAATTCCGCGTGCAGGTCGCCTTGCCCGGCGACGATGGACGACAGTATCTCCGGCGATCCGCCCTCGCCGTGGCGCACCACGGCGGCGGCAGTGTCATCGCAACTGCTTTCGAGGCCGAGCATTGTCAGTGTGCGCTTCATTGCCTTGCGCCGGTTGCCAGGGGAACGAAGCGCAGGTAACACCGCTGCAAGTCCCGTGGCAATCCCGGCAGGTCCTTGCCCCCTTCGCTCGCACCTCTCCTGCTGACCCGTCCGCGCGCGCAGGCCGAGCGGTTCAAGAAGTTGTGCCGGGAGCGTCTGGGGCGGGACGTCCCGATCGTGGTTTCACCTTTGCTGAAGATCCGTTTCAGGCGCCTTGCCGGCGCGCTGTCCGATGAAACCGCTATCGTTGCAACCTCGGCCAATGGCATCGAAGCATTGGCCCGGCAGATCAACCATAAGGGGAGGACGGCCTATTGCGTGGGGGACGCCACCGCGGGTGCGGCCCGGGCCGCCGGAATGCAGGCCATCTCTGCCGGGGGCGACGGCGCGGATCTGGTCGCGCTGATCCAAGGCACTGCGCCGTCGGTGCCGCTGTTCTATCCAAGGGGCGCCGAGGTGCGCGGCGACGTCGAGGCCGCACTAAGGGAAGCGGGGTTTCGGATCACCTCGGAAGTTCTTTACGATCAGGTGCCTGCCGGCCTGTCGCCCGAGGCACGCGATCTGGTACAAGAGCCTCATGATGTCGTTCTGCCGCTCTTTTCGCCGCGAAGCGCCGCGCTGGCCAGCGTGGCTTTGACAGGAGCCGCAGCGCGCCTGCACATCGTTTCGATTAGCCCGGCAACCACGGCAGCCTGGGAAGGGCCTGAACCGGCATCGATGACGACCTTGGCGCGTCCCGATGGTAACGCCATCCTCGACGCAATCGCCAGGCACTACGATGGCGCTTCTCCTTGAGACCGGCCCATTGCCGGGCTAGGTTGCAATGTGGGCGGGCAGGATTGCCGGCGATAGAGATTCGAAAGGGTTGATGAGGTGGCAAAACCGCGCAAACCGGGCACGACCCGGTCAACCCGAGCGCAAGCCAGTGCGAGGCTGAAGTCCACGGCGCAGAAAGGCGGCCCGGTCGAGGATGCCGAGGTCGTCAAGGAAACGAAGCCGGACGAGACCCCGCCACCCGAGGCAGCTGCGACGGACAAGGCGGCGAAAGCGGCCGACGCCAAAGAACCAAGCCCCAAGCCATCGGATGATACCAGGGCCGGCGACGCCGCCCCGGAGAAGGCGGCGATTGACGCGACTGACGCCGGGGCCGTAAAGGCGGCCGACAGCGATACCGCAGAGACCGAAGAACCGTCGCCCGGCACAGCGGCGGAAACCCCGCCGGATCCCGATGCTTCGGACCGCGCCGCCGCGGAAGAGCGCCCCCATCCGTCCGCGGATCTGCCGCAGCCGGTCGCCATGGCGGCGGAACCGCCGCCGCGGCGCGGCGGGTTTTTTCCGATGCTGCTCGGTGGGGTCGTGGCCGCCGCGCTTGGTGCCGGGGCCCTGTACTATGCCGACCGCGAGGGATGGGTCAGCCTTGGTGCAGATACCACGGACCTCGAAGCGAAAATCGGTGCGCTCGAGGAAGAAATCGCGGTGCTGCGCAGCACGGAACCCGATCTGAGCGCGGTGAATGCACGGATCGACGACCTGGCGGAGGAGATCGACGGTGTGTCCGAGGCTGCGGCATCTTTGCGCGGTCGTCTGGACGCGACCGACGCGCGGCTGGACCAGGTCGCGACGGAGCCGATCCCCGAAGCCCGGCTGCCCGAACAGGTCACTGCCGCCTACGAGGCGAAATTCGCCGAACTTCAGACCGCGTTCGAAGCGCGGGTGAGTGAACGGCTTGCAGCCATGGAAGTGGCGCAGGGCGCAGCAGCGGCGGCGCAACAAGCCGCGGCACAGGCAACGCTGGCCGCCGAACGGCGCGCCGCACTTGCCGAAATCGACGTGGCGCTCGACACCGGGGCGAGTTTCGGCGATGCGCTGGCCGCGCTTGAAGACGCCGGGACAGAAGTGCCAGCCACGCTGCGCGGGGTGGCGGACGGCAGCGCGGCTACTCTGGCCGATCTGCAATCCAGCTTTCCCGTCGCCGCGCGAGCCGCCCTGGTGGCTTCGACCCGCGCCGAGGCAGAAGACGGCTCGGTGGACCGGCTGACGGCTTTCATGCGCACACAACTGGGCGCGCGTTCACTCGAGCCGCGCGCGGGCAATGACCCGGATGCCATCCTGAGCCGCGCCGAGGCGGCCGTGGGGCGGGGTGATCTGCAATCGGCGTTGGACGAAATTGCGACCCTGCCCGAGGCAGGCCAGGCCGAACTATCGGACTGGACCGCGCGCGCGCAAACCAGAATTGAGGCCGTTACCGCGCTTGGCGCGTTGATCACCGACCTGGACAGCAATTGAGGACGACGCCATGCTCTGGTCCCTGATTAAGATCGTTCTCTTCGTCGTGATCATCGCGGCCCTGACGCTCGGCGCCGGGTACCTGCTTGAAACCGATGGCGGGCTGCGCGTCTCTGTGGCCAACACCGAGTTCAATCTCGGCTCGTTGCAGGCGGTCATCGCCATGATCGTGCTGGTGGTGCTGGTCTGGCTGTTCCTGAAGTTGCTCAGTCTGCTGGTCGCCATCATCCGGTTCCTCAATGGCGATGAAACGGCGATTTCGCGCTATTTCGACCGCAATCGCGAGCGCAAGGGGTTCGAGGCGCTGTCAGACAGCATCCTTGCCCTTGCCTCCGGAGAAGGCCGGCTTGCGATGACCAAGGCGGCAAAGGCGGAGAAGTACCTGAACCGGCCACCGCTGACCAACCTGATCACCGCCCAGGCGGCCGAGATGGTGGGCGACCGAAAGAAGGCCGAGGCGACCTACAAGAAGCTGCTGATGGACGAGGATACCCGCTTTGTCGGCGTGCGCGGGATCATGAAACAGCGGCTGAGCGACGGCGACACGGAAACCGCCCTGAAGCTTGCCGAGAAGGCCTTTGCGCTGAAACCAAAGCACGAGGAGACGCAGGACGTCCTGTTGCGGCTGCAGGCCGGCAAGGAGGATTGGGCAGGCGCCCGCAAGACCCTGCACGCCAAGCTGCGGACCGGCACATTGCCGCGCGACGTGCACAAGCGGCGCGACGCGGTGCTGGCCTTGTCCGAGGCCAAAGCGCTGCTGGACAAGGACGCGACCATCGAAGCGCAGATGGAGGCGATCACGGCCAACCGGATGTCGCCCGACCTGATCCCGGCCGCAACGATGGCGGCGCGCGCCTATATCGAACAGGAGCGTCCCCGCTACGCGGCAAAGGTGTTGAAAAAGGCATGGGAGATGCAGCCGCATCCCGACCTGGCGACGGTTTTTGCCGAGATCGAACCCGACGAGACCGCCGAGCAGCGCGTGCGCCGGTTCCGTGCGCTGACCAAACTGAAGCCCGATCATCCCGAAACCCGGATGCTGATGGCAGAGCTTTACATCGCGGCCGAGGATTTTCCGGCGGCGCGCAAGGCGATGGGCGATCTGGCGAACGAAGAACCGACGGCCCGGTCGCTGACGCTCATGGCCGCCATCGAGCGCGGCGAGGGCGCCGAGGATGCGATCGTGCGCGGCTGGCTGACCCGTGCGCTGACAGCGTCGCGCGGACCGCAATGGGTCTGCGAGAACTGTCACAATATCCACACCCACTGGGCCCCGGTCTGCAGCAATTGCGATGCCTTCGACTCCTTGGCATGGAAGGTGCCGTCGGAGGGCGAGGTCGCCATGCCCGGGTCGACCGAGATGCTGCCGCTGATCGTCGGCCTGCCAAAGCCTCAGCCCATCGACATCACCGAGGCCGAGGCAGACACCGAGGTCGAGGAGACCCTGGAAGCCGATGGCCCCGCGGAGGTCCCTGCCGACGATACCGCGCCGCCGGCGGAGGAAACCCCCGCGCGCGCGTGATTTTGGGGCTACACGCCCGCCTTCCGCGATGCTAAACGGACCGCCGTGGGCCGCTGTAGCTCAGCTGGTAGAGCACGTCATTCGTAA